>JADCEX010000028.1 GCA_020249825.1 Roseomonas sp. | reverse complement strand
GGACCCGGAGGCCCCCCGCCGGGCCGCGCGCTGGAAGGCGATGGAGGCCTTGCGCGCGCGCTTTGGGGAGGATGCTGTCATGGCGGGGCGCGGCTTTAGGGCGAAACCAGCGCCGGCCAAGTGCGATGACAATTAGGCGTCAGCGGCGCGCCGGCGCCTGCGCCACTTCTTCAAAGCCCCGCACATCATCGGGGCGGAGCGAACGCGCATTGGCCATAAGCTGACCGCCGGGCCGGGGGGTCGCGGCGGTGCGGACATAGCCATTATCCGGCCGGTCATAAATGAAGCCCTGGATTGGGTAGATGCGCCCCAGGCTTTCCTGATCGCGCCCGACCTGCACCCGGACCGCGGACCAATCATTGTTCAGGGACACGTCAATCACCGACACATCCTGCATGATCGTCCCGCGACGAATGCCCGGGCCGGCCCAATTGGCGTGATGGATCAACACCTCACGCGCGCTGATCACTTCCTGCACCACCGCCACATGGCCGGAGCGCATCTGGCCCGTGCGCGCAAAGGCCATGATGGCGCCGGGTTCCGGCGTATGGCCGCGCGCATAGAGACCCGCCGCGTTATGCCACCAATCGCCACCATTGCCGCGAATGGCCATGCCGGTGGCCTGGCGAACATAGGGCACGCAGGAAATGCCGCCCGGATTGGCATGGGCTATGCGTTGGGCTTGCGTCTGTGGCCGGCGCGCGGCCTGGGGCGCCTGATTGGTGCTGACGCGCTGCGCCTGAACGGCGGTTGGGCTAGGGGCTTGACGATTGGGTTGCGCCTGATTGGCGGGCCGCGCCGTAGCGGGCTTGGCGGCCTGCTGACGCTGGGCGGCAGGTTGCGCATTCGGTTGGCTGGCGCCGGCATGGCTCGACACCAACACGACACCAAGGGCGACAAAAGCGGTCGCGACAAGCCTGCTTGTCCTCATTTCCGGTAAAAGCCCCCTGTTAGACGTGACGCTCTTGCGTTCTAATTGGGGAGGTAAGCTTCCGACGCGCTCGGGAACAAGTGAGTGGGCTGTAACTTGGTGAAATCTGACGTGATTTGCTCAAAGGGGCTGTTGAGGAAGAAGGATTATAGGAATACAAACTGTTACTTTTGGCGAAAATGGGGCAGGGCCACAGTGTGGTGACTTTCGTGCCACAGTCACCGTAAGGATTCGGTCATCCCCAGCCTGATCCGACCCTGCCTCATTCTGCTGCATGCGGAAGCGCTGAGGGCTTTGGATATAGGAAAATTAGCTTAATGCCACCAGAGGGGGCGTTGCAGGCCCTGGCCGCGGACGCAAAAAAGGCGGCGGCCCTGGCAGGACCGCCGCCCTTGATTTGACCGGAAAGGCCCAATCAGGCCGCTTGCAGCCGCTTGATCAGCGCCTGGGTCGCTTCACGCAGCTGTACCGCCTCATCCGCCACGGTACGGCTGGCCACTGTAATGCTGCCCATGGCCTTGCCGGCATCTTCCGCCATGCCGGAGACGCGGCCGATGGAGCCTTCCAGCCCATCCACCGCCTTGGCGGCATTGCGCAGGCTTGTGGCGATTTCCGCCGTGGTGGCGGATTGTTCTTCCACTGCCGCGGCAATGGCGGTGTTTTCGCCATCCAACTGGCTGATGCGCGCGACGATATCGCCAATCACGCCCACCACATCGCCGATGATATTCTGCATCGCGCCGATTTCGGTCTGGATGCTCTCGGTCGCCTTGGCTGATTGCGCGGCCAGGTTCTTCACTTCCGAGGCGACCACCGCGAAGCCCTTGCCAGCCTCACCGGCGCGGGCCGATTCGATTGTGGCATTAAGCGCCAGCAGATTGGTCTGCGCGGCGATGGTGCCGATCAGCCCCGTGACATCATTGATGCGCACGGATGCCGCATTCAGCCCATCCACCAGGCTGCTCACGCGATCTGCCTGTTCCGCCGCACCGCGCGCGGTTTGCGCCACGGCGGTCACGCGGTTGGAGACTTCGGAAATCGCAACCGTGAGTTCCTCAGCCGCCGCCGAGACGGATTGGATGCCATGATTGGCTTCCGTTCCTTCATGCGCGGCAGAACGCGCCTGGGCCAGGGTCGCATCCGTGACGGAAGCAACCTTGGTCCCTTCCTGCACCAGCATGGAAGTGCTCTCAGAAAGTGTGCTGACCGATTGGCCAACCGCGCGATCCAGATCACCCGCAATGCTTTGGATGGCGGCACGGCGCGCCGCTTCCATTTCCGCCCCGCGTGTCGCTTCTGCGGCGCGCAGCTTCTCAGCCTCGACCAGGCCTTCGCGGAAGACGGTCGCGGCACGCGCCATTTCGCCCACTTCGTCATGGCGGTCCGTGCCTTGGAATTCCTTGGAAAGATCGCCCTTCGACATTTTTTCCATGCCAGAGGCAAGCTGGCCAAGCGGACGCGTGACTCGGGCAAGCACAATCCAGCCCGCTGCGATCAGCGCCGCGAGCGAGAAAAGCCCCATCAGCGCGATAATCAGCGTTGCCTGGGTGACGGAGGTCACCTCATTGGCGACCTTTTCATTCGTTTCGGCCACGATGGTATCCATCATGCCGCTGATCGATTCCGTGAAGGGATCAATCGCCTGATAGAGCCGTTCCTTGATCAGCTGTTCAAGCTGCGCGCTGTTCTTCGCGGCCGCGATGCGCACCAGTTCCTGGGTGACCTGTTCGGCCGGGGCGCGGCGTTCGCGCGCCTGGGCAAAGGCTTCCTGCACACTTGGCGGCAATTGGGCTTGGGTCAGGGCGGCCCAGGCGCGGTTGATGTTCTTCACCGCATCGGCAAGGCTGGTCGCGCCTTCTTCCCAGGTGAAATTGCCATTCCGCATCTTGTGGGATGCGTCCACGACAAACACTGCATAGGCATCGGACAATGCCTTCAGATCAATCAGTGGTGCGACGGCATTCGCCTTGATTTCGGTAAAGCTCTTCGCGTTATGGCGCATGGACATCCAGGCATAGATGGCCGCACCGGCATTCACCGTGCCGATCATCGCGAGGATGCTGAGCAAAAGGGGAGCAAGTCTTAGTCGCATCTTCTGGCGTTCTCCTTTCTTGAGACTGTGCCATTGTGCAGGCATTGTCCTTGCTGAAAGGTGACCAGGAGAATTGCGAGGCGAAATTCTTTTGCTGTTTCGGATTAAGAAATTCTTATGCGGCACATCACGTCAGCACCGTGGTCTGCCCATTTTCGCAGCACCCGATGACCCAAGGCTTAAGCCATTATGAAAGCCGCGATGGAGGTTGCGTAGGTTGCGCCTGGATGCGCGGTCACCATATCCGCAGGGTGCGCAATCGGCCCTGGTGGTGGGATTTATGGTGGCCTTTCGCGATCCAAACCTGCCCCCGCGCGCCATTGGCGCTATATTTGATGGGCCGATTTACGCTGCTATCGGGAAGCGACAGCAGCGACCGGACCATTAGCCTGGGCAGCGCGGCTTATCCAAAAACTTGGGCGTCAGAGAAGTTTGGAATTAACCAAATCATCATCACGTAAAGAAATGCGGATTGGACCAGGCGCGCTTGCCGGCCGCATCCGCCACCACAATGCGCGCAAAGCCGCCATCGCGCAGCTTTTCAAGCGGCAGCACGGCCCTGGTCTGCAAGGGCGCCACCGCTTGCGCTGCGGATGACCCGCGCCCAAGCACCATGATGCTGGCGGCCGGGCTGCACTGCACCTCAACGCTATCTTCGCCCCAAAGAATGCCCTCAATGCGCGGACCCTGGCTTGCGTAGAAATGCCCAGCCTTGAGCGCGGCCAGCAGCGCTTCCGGTTCATTCTCGGCAGCCTTCACCATGACCCAGCCGCCGAACCAATCCTCACAGGCGAAATGCGCGTCATCCACCGCAATCAGGGAAACGCGCCTGCCATCGGTCAGCAGCCGATCCGCCAGAAAGGCGCCGCCGCCGCGATCGGTGCGCAGCTGGCTGGTATGGTTGTAGATCTCAACGGCATGGGCGGCCGCGATGCTGTGGCCATCATCCGCGGTCAGCCCATACCAGCCGGGATGGGCAATGGCGACGAAGGCGCCGGATTCGGCGCAGCGCGCCGCCAGCGCCGCGCCATTTTCCTCGGGCGGGGTTGGCGCGAAATCCAGCGGCAGACCGACTGCCAAGATGTGCCAAATCTCCCCAAGTGAGGTCGCCGGCGCATGCACCTCAGCCCCCAGCAGCGTGGTGAAGCCAGGGGCACGGAAGCGGCGCGTATCGGCGAT
>JADCEX010000279.1 GCA_020249825.1 Roseomonas sp. | reverse complement strand
CGATTCGTGAGGTGATCCTGTTCCCCATGAACCAGCAGGCGGAAGATTTGATGATGGGTGCCCCGGCCCGCGTGCCGCCGGAACGGCTCAAGGAATTGCACATCAAGTTGGACCTGCCGCCGGTGAAGGGTGGCAAGCCGGGCTGATCCGGGGGGCACGAAATTTTCTTGTGAAAGATCAATTCTGACCGGCCGGAATCGGCTATGTTGGGAAAAAGCGGCCCTTGCCGCCCGGAGTATCCGATGCGGTTTTCTGCTCTTCTCGCCCTTGCGCTGATCCTGCCCGCCGCCCCTGGCCTGACCCAGGGAGCGAAGGATGCGCCAGCCGCCGCCGCGCCGCTGGCGCCGCTCACGGCCCGTGCGCTGGCCTCCCATCGCGGGATTTACGACCTGACGCTCGATCGCGCGCGGGAGAATGCGACGATTGTCGATGTCTCTGGCGCCATGCTTTTTGAATTGATTGACGCCTGCGAAAGCTGGGCATCGCGCCAGCGCTTCACCATGACGATGCGCGACCGCGAAGGCACGGAGCTTGAAACAGGTTCTGACTATGCCACGCTGGAATCGATGGATGGCCGGACGCTACGCTTCAGCCTGACCCAGGTGATGCAGGGCGCGGTGAGAAGCCGCGTCGCCGGTCAAGCCGAGCTTGGCGCGGATGGCAGCGGTGTGGCGCGCTATAGCGAACCGGAAGCGAAGGAATTGCCCATTCCGCCCGGCACGCTTTTGCCCAATACGCATACCATCGCTGCGCTCAATGCCGCGCGCGCCGGCCAACGCCTGCTGGTGGCGCCGATTTTCGATGGCACCTCAGCCGATGGTGCGCAGCAGACGACAACATTCTTGTCACCCTGGCAGGGGCCGCAGCCGGTGGCGAATTTGCCAAGCCTTTCTGCGCTTGGATCATCGCGCATGCGCATCGCGTTTTTTGAGCCCGATGCCGAACAGGCCGGCGGGGCGAGCACGCCTTCCTATGAAGTCTCGCTCCGCTATTTCGAAAATGGCGTCGCGGATGACATGATCATGGATTTCGGCGATTTCACCGTGCGCGCCAGGCTGGTGCGGCTGGAAGAAGCACCGGGCGGATGCTGACCAGACTCATACCCGCCGCAGATTCCACAAAAACGGGTTCGGCCCTTGCAAGACGCCCGTCAGGTCGCGCCGGAAAGCTGTGCGTAACCGGAACAAGCCTGTCGGCGCGAAGGGCAGCGATTCCCAAGTTATTTCCTGCAAGCGCCGCATGGCAGCGTTTTGCGCCGCCTGATCATCGGCATTGATCCAGGCTTCCACCTGCGCTTCCGCTTCTGCATCTGTTGGCCAGCCAGGCCAGGCAGCTTGCCCATTCATGCGAATGGCGAAGCTGACGGCAGGATTGGCGATGGTTGCTGCCGGGCCATTGGTATTGTGCAAATGCCAGCCGCCTTGCGCCGGCGGGTTGCGGTTATTGCGCCGCGCCAGAATGCTCGCCCAATCGGCTTCAATCGGCTGCATATTTACGCCGAGCCTCCGCATCAATTCCACCGTCAGGCGGCCTTGCTGCGTCACGGCGGGGAAATCGCTTGGGTTAATGTGAATGATGGGCTCGCCCGCATAACCCGCTTCGCGCAGGGCGGCGCGGGCGCGTTCCATGGCGGCTTCACCGCGCGCGGCGGGCAGGAATTCCACCACGCCAGGCAGGCCGCAGGGGAACATGGCGTGGCATTCCTGCCAGTCACCTGGCAGTGCGACCGCCGACATGAAATCCGATTGCACGATCACATCACGAATGGCGCGGCGCACGCGCACATCATTGAAAGGCGCGTGCAAATGATTGAAGCGGAGGAAACCAAGAAAGCCATTCGGGTCGTAAATCTGGGTTTTCGTATTGCGGTCCCGTTCCAGCACCGGCACCAGATCGGGCAGCGGGTATTCGATCCAGTCAATCTCCCCGGTGCGGAGTGCCGCTGCCGGCGTGCCGCCATCCGGGATCCAGATCATCTCCAGCCGGTCAAAATGCACGCGCTTGCCGCCTGAAGCGGCTTCCGCCGGTTCGTCGCGCGGCACGTAGGCGTCATTGCGCGCATAATGGCTGCGCGCACCTTGCATATATTCATTGGCAATGAAGCGCCAGGGGCCGCTGCCGATCATGTGCTCCAGGCCAAGCGATCGATCACCGGGATTGGCCGCAATCCGTTCCGGCATCATGAAACAAGGTGAGGCGCCGGGCTTGGCCAAGGCATCGAACAGCGCGGGGAAGCGCCGATGCAGGCGGAATTCGATGGTGCGATCATCGGTGGCCGAAAGCTCGGCGGTGGCGCGCATCAGGATTTGGCCAAAGCCATCGCGGCTCGCCCAGCGGCGGATGCTGGCCACGCAATCGGCGGCGCGCACCGCTTCGCCATCATGCCAGCGCAGCCCTTCGCGCAGGCGGATTTTCACGCGCTTGCCGTCATCTTCCACGCTATGGCCTTCCGCCATTTGCGGGCGCGGCTGCAAGGCGCGATTGGCGCCATAGAGCGTATCAAACACGCAATAGGCATGCGTCGTAATGATGGTGCTGGGGCTGAAAATCGGGTCCAGATTGGCGAGTGCCGCCTGCGGCATGAAGCGCAGCGTGCGCGCGCGGCTAGGCTGCGCCAGGGCAGGGCGCGCCGAGGGGGCGGCAAGGGCTGCGGCCAAAAGTGAACGACGATACATCCCCAATTCCTTCGCTTCCTTTCGGCTGACGCGGGGAAGGGGGGCTTTGGCCCGGCACGCGCCATCCCCCAAGGGAAACGCGAGGCAATGGGCGATGCACCCTTCCCTACGCCGGTCCGAACCGGGTCAGGTTCCAGGGGTCGCGGGTGAAGCCCGCCTCTCAGCCCCAAAAGGGCTCCCCCAGGTGTCTCAGGCATTTAATTGCGCTCTCAGGCAGGCTTGCGCAAGCCCGGCGGTGGCGCGGGGGGCGCGCTCGGGGGTAGAAGGGGCGTAACATTCGCCAAAGGGAAACGCCCATGTCCAGCACCACCACCCTGCCGCCCGTCATTCGCCTGCATCCTGGTGATGGCGTGGTGATTGCGCGCATTCCGCTCACGCCCGGTACGGAAGTCGCACCCGGCATCAGCGTGGGTGAAAGGCGCATCCCGCCTGGCCACAAGGTCGCGATCCGCCCGCATGCAAAGGGCGAGCCTATCAAGCGCTATGGCCAGATCATTGGCTTTGCGACGGATGCGATTGAACCTGGCGCCTGGGTGCATACGCATAATTGCGAAATGGGCGATTTCGCGCGCGATTACGCCTGGGGCCAGGATGCGAAGCCAACCGATTATGTGGATGTGCCGGCAAGCTTCATGGGCATTCGTCGTGCCGATGGGCGTGTGGCGACGCGCAATTACATCGGCATCATCACATCGGTGAATTGCTCCGCCCATGTTGCGGAATTGATTGCGCGGCAGTTTGAGAAGAACCCTATCTCTGGCGATGATCCTTTGGCGCCCTGGGGCAATGTGGATGGCGTGGTGGCGCTGACGCATAAGACCGGCTGCGGCATGACCATGGATGAACCCTTGCGGGTGCTGCGCCGGACTCTGGCGGGCTTTGCGCGGCACGCGAATTTTTCCCATGTGATCGCGATTGGCCTTGGGTGCGAAGTCAATCAGCTTGGCCCCATGCTGGAAGAACAACGCCTGACCGGGCGGCTGCGCAGCATGGATATTCAGGATAGCGGCGCGCGCGCGACCGTGATGAAGGGCATTGATTTCGTGAAGGAAGTGCTGGCGGAATCCAATACCGCCAAGCGCGAAGCCGTCCCCGCATCAGAACTTTGCGTCGCACTGCAATGCGGTGGTTCGGATGGCTATTCCGGCATCACCGCCAATCCAGCACTTGGCGCTGCATCCGATTTGCTCGTGCGCCATGGCGGCACCGTGATCCTATCCGAAAGCCCGGAAACCTATGGTGCGGAACATTTGCTGACACGCCGCGCTGTTTCGCGTGAAGTTGGCCAGAAGCTTGTTGATGTGATGCATTGGTGGGAGGATTACACCGCTCGCCAAGGGGCCGAGATGAATGCCAACCCATCGCCGGGCAATAAGGCGGGCGGCCTCACGACCATTCTTGAAAAATCGCTTGGCGCAATGGCCAAGGCCGGGACCACCAATCTGGTGGAGGTTTATCGCTATGCCGAACCCGTCACCGCCAAGGGCTTTGTGTTCATGGATACGCCTGGCTATGACCCGGTGGGGGCTACAGGTCAGGTGGCGGGCGGCGCCAATCTGGTTTGCTTCACGACCGGGCGCGGCAGCGTTTTTGGCATGAAGCCAGCACCTTCCATCAAGCTTGCCACCAATACCACCATGTATGATCGCCTGTCGGAAGACATGGACATCAATTGCGGCACCATCCTGACGGGTGGCGAAAGCGTACAGGAATGCGGCCAGCGTATTTTCGAATTGATGCTGCGCACCGCTTCCGGCGAACCCACCAAAAGCGAAGCGCTTGGCTTCGGCGCGCAGGAATTCGCCCCCTGGATGCTGGGAGCCACCATGTGACCCGTGCTGAGGCGAAGCGAGAGGTTCTGCGCGTCGCGCAAGCGCTTGATCAGGCGGGCATGATGCCCTCCAAATCCGGCAATGTATCGGTGCGCGATGCCAAGGGTTTCATCATCACCCCCGCTGGTCTGCCCTATGCGCGGACCACGGCGGCGGATCTGGTGACCACGGGCTTGGATGGTGGCCCGCTTGGCCGCGCGAAACATCGGCCTTCATCGGAATGGCGGCTGCATGCGGCGATTTACGCGGCGCGGACCGAAGTGATGGCGGTGGTGCATACGCATTCGCCGCGCGCCACCGCGCTTTCCTGTGCGCGCAAGGGCATTCCACCCTTGCATTACATGGTGCTGCTGGCGGGCGGCGAGATTGCCTGCGCGAAACACGCCACCGCCGGCACGCAGGCGCTCGCGGAAAATGCGCTCCGCGTGCTCACGGGGCGGCGGGCGGCATTGCTGGCCAATCATGGTGTGGTGGCGGTGGGGGCGACGCTGGGTGCAGCGCATGCCCTGGCCTTGGAGGTTGAGAATCTTGCCGGCCAATACCTCGATCTATTGGCGGCGGGGCTGAAGCCCGTCTTGCTGACGGATGCGCAATTGGCCGAAGCGGCCAAGCATTTCGCGGGCTATGGGCGGGGTTGAGCAGCTTCACCCAAGTGGATGCAGTTGCTGCCCCCCGAAATATTCGATCAAACACGGGATGACGGCAGCGCGGGCTAGCCACCCATCCTGATATTGGGCGCGGGCTGGCCTTCAATTACCACATTCACGCAAGCCGGCTTGCCGGCGGCAAAGGCGCGTTCCAAAGCGGGGGCAATCTCCTCCGCGCGCGTGACGTATTCGCCATGCCCGCCCAGCGCCACCGCCACCAGGTCATAACGCGTGCCGGGGGCCAATTCGCAGCCATGGGTGCGGTTGGCGCCGTAATCGCGTTTCTGGATTTCGTATTCCGCATTCCAGCGGGAATCATTGCCGACCACCGCGACGAAAGGCAGCTTGTGGCGGCAGGCAGTGTCGAATTCCGCCATATGGAAGCCGAAAGTCCCATCGCCCATGATCACCAGAATGCGCGCTTCAGGCTTGGCGGCGCGTGCTGCCATGGCGAAGGGGATGGATGGCCCAATCGCGCCCGCCAGGCCATTGATGATGCGCGTTGGCGCGGCAAGGATCGCCTGCGCCCATTGGCCGATTTCCCCGCCATCGCTGATCAGGACGGGGTCTTGGGCTTCATCCAAAAATGATTTGGCCGCTTGGAACAAAGTCGCGGGATGAATCGGGCCACCCGTGGCGCCTGCCAAAGCGGCCCAGGCCGGCGGGCGGAAGGCCACGGCCGCCGTAAGCCGCTCGGCCCAGGCCTGATTGGCATGGGGCTTCATGGCGCGGGTCAGCGCCTCGGTCGCCTCGGCCGCGCTGGCCACCGCCGCCAGCGCAATCCGCCCGGGCAAGGCCCGCGCACCGCGCGCAATCACGCCGGCATCGGGGTCAATCTGGATGAAGCGCGCTTCGGCCGAAATCCCCGGCGCGCGGCCAAAGCGGAGCGAGAAATCCAGCGCCTTGCCAACCAAGACGACCAAATCGGCCTCAGCCAATACCCCCGCATAAGCACCCAGCGATGGGTCATTCAGCCCGCGCGGGCTTTCCATCGGGATCACGGGCAGGCCGGCCGCCGCACTAAGTGCCGCGACCAACGGCTTGCCGCGCGGGCTGCACAAGGCGGGCGGCGCCAGGATGATGGGCCGCGCCGCTGCCGCGATCATCTCCGCAATCGCCTGTGCTGTGCCCTCGCCAAGCGGCATGGGCTCAGCGCCGAAGGCGGCGACGTCGGGAAGCGCGGGGGCGGTGATGCGCGCATCCATCAGATCGGTCGGCAGGCTGAGATGCACCGGCCCGGGCCGCCCTGACCGCGCCACACGAAAGGCGCGCGCCAGATCGGCGCCAATCCCCGCCGTGCTGGATGCGGTGAAGGAAAGTTTTGTCAGCGGTTCGGCGATATCTGCCTGGCGCATTTCTTGGAAACTGCCCATGCCCAATTCGCGCAAGGGTGCATGGCCGGAAAGCAGCAGCACCGGCACCTCGCCAGCCATCGCGGTAGGCAGCGCGGCGATGGCATTGGTATGGCCCTGGCCGCCGGTCACCATCGCGACCCCCACTTCGCCAGTCAGCCTTGCCCAGGCATCGGCCATATGCACCGCAGCGGCTTCCTGGCGGGTATGCACAATTTCGATCCCGCTGCCGAGCAGCGCATCGAAAATCGTCATGATGTGGTTGCCCGAAAGGGTGAAAATGCGGCTGATTCCGGCCTGCTTCAGCGCCGCCACCAGAATATCTGCCCCGCGTTGTTCCATGCCTGCCTCCTCCTGTTGCGTTCAGCAGGCCATGGGCTGGACAGGCTGTCCAGTGGCCTTAGTCTGAAGGTCATGGAACAGCTCAAGGTCAGTGTCTGGCGCGGTGAGGAAGCGGGCGGTTTTGCGCGCTATGATGTGCCGGCGCGGGATAATCAGACCGTTCTGGATGTCGTCACGCATATCCAGCGCGAAATTGACCCAAGCCTTGCCTATCGCTTCGCCTGCCGCGTTGGCATGTGCGGGTCCTGCGCCATGACAGTGAATGGCCGCGCGCGCTGGACCTGCCGGACGCATGTGCGGAAAGTGGCGGGCGCCGATGGCGCGCTTGAATTGCGACCCTTGGCCAATCTGCCGGTGATCCGCGATCTGGCTGCTGATCTGGCGCCCTTCTTTGACAAATGGCAGCGCGCGCAAGGGTTTTTTCAACCGAAGGACGCGCCGGATGGCGCCGTGCCGGATGAATTTGCTGTCGTGGCGCCCGGCAGCAAGGCGCGTCAGGAAGCCGATGCGGGCATTGAATGTATCGGCTGCGCCGTCTGCTACGCTTCATGTGATGTTGTGGCCTGGAATGGCGATTACCTTGGCCCAGCAGCGCTCAACCGCGCCTGGACTTTGGTGAATGATGCGCGTGATGGCGCGCGGGGCGAAAGGCTGGATGCGGTGGCGGGCGATGCGGGTTGCCATTCCTGCCATTCCACCCGTTCCTGCACGGAACGCTGCCCAAAACAGATTGACCCATCGGGCGCCATTGCCGGGCTGAAGCGGACTTTGTTTTGGGAAAGCCTGTTCGGCGGCAAGCGCCATGGCTGACAGGGCCGCACGCGGGCAGGCGCATCTTTGGGTGGTGCAGCGGCTGACGGCGATGTTGCTGGCCTTCGCCGTGCTGGTGCATCTGATCACCATCATCAGCGCGGTGCAGGGCGGGCTTTCCGCGCGGGAGATTCTGGCGCGCACCCAGGGTTCTGAAGCCTGGCTTGGCTTTTATGTGGTGTTTGCACTCGCCGCCGGGCTGCATGGCGCGATTGGGCTCCGCAACATCGCCGCCGAGACCCTAGGCTGGCGTGGACGCAGCCTTGATTTCTGTTGGCTTGGGATTGGGCTGCTGACCGCGGCTTTCGGCATCCGCGCGGCTTGGGGCTTGTATAGCTGATGGATTTCCGCGCGCGTTCCCACCCAAGCTGGATCGGCTTTGCGGTGCATCGGATATCGGGGCTTTTGCTGGCGCTATTCCTGCCGCTGCATTTCTGGGCGCTCGGCAGCGCCATTCAGGGGGAAGCGCGGCTGGATGGGTTTTTGCGCTGGGCAGACAACCCCTTGGTGAAGGCCGCCGAAACCGCGCTAGTGATCCTGCTGGCGGCGCATCTGGCGGGTGGTTTGCGCGTCTTGGCGCTGGAGTTTTTGGGCTGGGGGCGGGCACAGAAGGATCTGGTGGCGCTTTCCTTTGGGCTTTCCCTGCTGGTGGGATTGGTTTTCCTGTTCAATGTCTTTTGATCTTCTGGCGCTATTGGTCGGCTGCTTCATTGCGGCGTTTTGTTCCGGCCTGGCGGGCTTTGCCTTCAATCTGGTGGCGGCGGGCATCCTGTATCATTGGGTGACCCCGCAGGAGATCGCGCCCGTTCTGGTGATGGGGTCCTTATTGATCCAGAGCGTGACCTTGCGCGTGGTTTGGCCTTCCATTCGCTGGCCGGTGCTGAAGCCTTATGTTTTTGCCGGCGCCTTGGGCACCCCTTTCGGGGTTTGGGCGCTGAGTGTCTTGGAAGCGCGCGTGATTGTGGCCGGCATCGGCATTCTATTGGTGGGCTATGCCGGCTTTATGCTGGCGCGGATTGCGCTGCGCCTGGCACCGCCGAAACTCGCCGCCGGGGTACGCGCCGATGCGGTGGTGGGCTTTTTCGCGGGCGCCTTGGGCGGCATTGGCGGGTTTTCAGGCGCTTTGCCTTCCATGTGGACGGATCTGAAGGGGCTCCGCAAGGACGAAGCCCGCGCGATTTTCCAGCCCTTCATTGTGGTAATGCAAATCATCGCCGCGGCCGGTTTGGCAATCACTGGGTTTTTCACGCTGGAAACCGCCAAGACCCTGCTGATGGCGCTACCGGCCCTGGCCCTTGGCACCTGGCTTGGCCTGCAAGCCTATCGCGTGATCCCAGCCGAGGGGTTTCGCCTGGTGCTTTTGGGGTTGTTGTTTCTCTCGGGGCTTTCACTGGTGGTTTGAAACGCTTTCATCCTGCCGGCGCTTGTGGGAAACTCGGGCCAAGAAGGGGATGGTCCCATGAGCCTGATGTCAAAGACCGAAATCGCGCCGCTGGTTGTGGAGCCTGAGGCGATCGAGGAAGCGGCCAAGCTGCTTTATATTCGCGCCTGCAAAATCCTGCCCGACGACATCAAGGCCGGTTTCACGCGGCTTGATGCGACCGAAACCGATGCCACGGCGAAAACCATCCTGGCCACGATGATCGAGAATATCGGTGTCGCGGAACGGATGGATAATCTGCTGTGCCAGGATACCGGCATTCCGATCTTCAACCTGCTGATCGGGCGCAATGTCGCCGTGGATGGATTTGCGCTGAAGGAAGCGATTGCCCGCGGCACGGCGCGCGCCACGCGCGAACACCCGCTGCGGTCTTCAGTTGTGCATCCGATTACGCGGAAGAACGAACATACGTCCTGCGGGGAACGCGTGCCGGTGATCAATATTGATTTCACCGATGCGGATCGTGAGTTGCGGCTTGAGATGATCCCGAAGGGGTCGGGCTCAGAAAACGGGTCCTTCCTGCAAATGCTGATCCCGGCGGATGGGCTTGCTGCCGTGAAGCGCTTTGTGGTGGACCGCGTGATCCAGGCCGGCGGCAAGGTCTGCCCGCCGACGATTGTGGGCGTTGGTGTTGGCGGCACTTCTGATTTGTGCATGCATTTGGCGAAGATTGCCGCAACCCGCCCGCTTGGGTCGCGCTGCACCGATGCGGAAGGGGCGAAGCTGGAAGCCGAGCTTTCGGAAGCGGTGAATGCGCTTGGTATCGGCCCGCAGGGTCTGGGCGGAGATTCCACATCCTTCGCCGTGCATGTGGAAACAGCGGCCACACACATCACGATGAACCCTGTCGCTGTGAATATCCAATGCCATAGCGCGCGGCGCGCGAGTGCGACTTTCACGCCGGCCGGCGTTAGTATTGGTTTTTGAACCATGTCTTCCGCCAGCATCGCCGTGACCTTGGCGGGGCCGCCGGATCGGCCCGCCTTGATGCGCGTGCTCGCGGAAATGGGCGATTTTTATGATGAAGTGCTGGGCCATACGCGCCTTGTTGCGGCGGCGGAGGCTTTGACCTCTCCCGCCAATCGCGCTGGTCCATTTTGCCTGATAGCACGCGCAGGGGATGAACCAGCGGGGTTGGTCTCGCTTTCGGGTTTTTTCCCGGCGCGGGATTTCACCTGGGGGCTATTGCTCAAGGATATTTTTGTCATGGAAGCGCATCGCGGCACACGCGCCGCCCGCGCCCTGATGCGGGGCGCGATGCGCTTCGCGGTGGCGGGCGGCTATAGCCGCGTGGAGTGGGGCACGGGTGAGGAAAACCTGCGTGCGCGGGCCTTCTATGCGAAGCTCGGCGCCGCCCCTTTGGCGCGGCTTTCCTATCGCCTGGAAAATGAGTCTCTGGCAGAAGCCGCCCAAGGTCTTTGGCCAGCGCCTGAGGAAGAAGCATGACCCATCACATCCTGCCCATGCCGATCACCGAGGATCAGGTCCGCGCGCTGCGCGTGGGCGATACGGTGACGCTGGAAGAAACGCTCTATGGCATCAGGGATGCGACGCAGATCCATATGTTTGATCATGGCCGGCGCACGAAGTTCAATCTGCAAGGCCATGCTGTGATTCATACCGCGCCCAATCTGCGGAAGGTGGAACGCGCGGGCAATAATCATTCGGGGTATGAAGCCGTATGCGTTGGCACCACCACATCAGACCGGATGGAGCGCTTCACGCGCCCGCTGATGGAACGCGAAGGCGTGCGCATCATCATCGGCAAGGGCGGGCTGCGTGAGGGTTCACTGCAAGCTTTCCGTGATTTGGGCGGCGCCTATTTGGCCGTGGTGGGCGGCGCGGCGGCTCTGGAGACCACCTGGATTGAAGCGGTGGAGGATGTGGATATGGATGATCTCAATCCCGAAAGCCTCTACAAGTTTCGGATAAAAAGTTTCGGTCCTTTATTGGTGGCAATGGATAGCCATGGCGGCAGTCTTTTCGCCAAGGTGAATGATGAGGCGGCGCGCCGGCGCCAGGCCGTGCTTGAAAAATTGGGGGCCGCGTGATGCCAGCCGAGATCACACGGCGCAGCACGGATATTCTGGTACTGGGCGCGGGCGGTGCGGGGTTGCTCGCGGCGCTGCATGCGAAAGCTGGCAATCCAGCGCTGGAAGTCACCATTGCGGTGAAGGGCTTGCTTGGCAAATGCGGCTGCACGCGCATGGTGCAGGGCGGCTATAATGTCGCGATTGCGGAAGGTGATTCGGCTGAGCGCCATTTCATGGATACGCTTGATGGCGGCAAATGGCTGAATGATCAGGATTTGGCATGGACGCTTGTGGTGGGCGCGCAGCGGCGTATTCGTGAATTGGAAAATCGCTGGGGTTGTTTTTTCGATCGCAATGCCGATGGCACGATTCACCAAAAAGCCTTTGCCGGGCAGACTTTTGATCGCACCGTGCATAAGGGCGATCTGACAGGGATTGAGATTGTCAATCGCCTGGCGGAACAGGTTTGGGCGCGCGGTATTCAGCGCTTGGAAGAACATCGCGCGGTGGCGCTGATCCCAAGCGCGGATGGCGCGCGGCTTGCCGGCGTGCTGCTGATTGATATGCGGAGTGGTGGCCTGGTGTTTGTGCAGGCCAAGGCGGTGATGCTCGGCACCGGCGGCGGGCCCACCATGTATAAATACCATACACCATCAGGGGATAAATCCTGTGATGGTATGGCGATGGCGCTGCGCGCGGGCTTGACGCTGCGCGATATGGAAATGGTGCAATTCCACCCAACCGGCGTTTTGGCCGGCCCTGGCACGCGCATGACGGGCACCATCATTGAAGAAGGGCTGCGCGGCGCGGGCGGGTATTTGCTGGGTGGCGATGGCAAGCGCTTCATGGCGAAATACGACAAGCGCGCGGAGCGTGCCACGCGTGATATCGTCAGCCGTTCCATGCAGCGTGAAATCCTGGCCGGCAATGTGAATGACGCGGGCGGGCTTTGGATTGAAATGGGGCATCTTGGCCCGGATCGTGTGCGGCGCGAATTCAAGGGCATGGTGGAACGCTGCGCCGATATGGGGTTTGACCTGGCCGCGGGGCGCGTGCCGGTGGTGCCGACCGCGCATTACATGATGGGCGGGCTGGTATTTCGCCCGGATGGCAGCACAGCGCTGCCTGGGCTTTTCGCCGCTGGAGAGGATACGGGCGGCGTGCATGGCGCCAATCGCCTCGGTGGTAATGGTGTAGCCAATTCAACGGTTTTTGGCGGCATTGCCGGCGATACCATGGCGCAATGGGTGCCGCGTGAAGGCGCAATGGTGGAACCGGATGGCGCCGCGCTTGAAGCCGCCATCGCTGCGCTTGAAGCGCCCTTCGCGCGGCCAGCGCGCAATCTTTCACCATTGCGCGATACGTTGCAGGAATTGATGTGGGACAAGGCCGGCATTCTGCGCGACGCGGCGGGGCTTGCTGAAGCGGCAAGCGGGCTGGATGCGCTGGAGGCTGAGGTGGATGCTTCCGGTGTTGATGGCGCCAATCGCGCCTTCAACCTGACCTGGCATGATTGGCTCAATCTGAAATCCCTGCTGTTGGTGAGCCGCGCGATTGTGGTGGCGTCCCAGGCGCGGGAGGAATCGCGCGGCGCGCATTGGCGCGAGGATTTCCCCGAAACGCGCGATGATGCGGTGGGCTTGGCGGCAACATCTGTGCGGCTGGAAGATGAACGCATGGTTTTGGAATGGCAGAAGGTTGCCTTCTCTCGCCTGAAGCCAGGCGAAAGCCTGCTGCAAGCGGCGGCGGAATAGCGCAATGACACAGAATTTCCCCACCTTTGCCGAAGCGCTGCGCGTTTGGCTGCGCATTGGTTTGCTATCTTTCGGTGGTCCCGCCGCGCAAATCGCGGTGATGCATCGCGAAGTGGTTGAGCAGCGCCATTGGGTTTCCGATGCGCGTTTCCTCCATGCGCTGAATTTCTGCATGTTGCTGCCGGGGCCAGAGGCGCAGCAATTGGCCACATATCTCGGCTGGCTGATGCATGGCGTGCGCGGCGGCTTGGTGGCGGGGCTGCTGTTCATCCTACCCGGTGCGGCGGTGATGCTGGCGCTTTCCATCATCTACGCAACCTTGGGCGATGTGCCGATTGTGGCCGCCCTTTTCTTTGGCTTGAAATGTGCGGTGTTGGTCCTGGTGGTGGAGGCCCTACTGCGCGTGGCGAAACGCGCTTTGAAGGGGCCGGTGCCCGTCGCGCTGGCCATCGCGGCATTCGCGGCGCTTGCGCTGTTCAATGTGCCGTTTCCGCTGGTGGTGCTGGCCGCCTTGGCGATTGGCTTTGCGCTGGCTGATGCCTTCAGCGGCGGTGGCCATGGCGCGGCCAAGGATGGCCCGCCCGCGCTATTGGATGCGGCCATTGCGGCCGATCCGCAGCGAATACCGCGCATGGCGGGGGCGGCGCGGCGCGCGGGATTGATCGCCCTTGCGCTTTGGCTTTGGCCTGTCGTGCTGCTGATGGGATCGGGCGTTTATGGCGATATCGCCTGGTTTTTCTCAAAGCTTGCGGTGGTGACTTTTGGCGGCGCCTATGCGGTACTCGCCTATGCCGCGCAGGAAGCGGTGGAGCATTACCAATGGCTCTCTGCGGCTGAGATGCTGGCCGGGCTTGGCCTGGCGGAAACCACGCCTGGGCCGCTGATTTTGGTGCTGCAATTTGTGGGGTTTCTGGCGGGTTATCGCGCTGATGGCGTATGGGGCGGTGTCGCGGGCAGTGCGCTGACGCTGTGGGTGACTTTCGCGCCGTGTTTTGCCTGGATTTTTCTGGGCGCACCTTTCGTCGAGAAACTTCACGCAGCGCCGCGCTTGAAGGGTGCTTTGGGGGCGGTGACGGCGGCGGTGGTGGGCGTGATTGCGAACCTCGCGCTTTGGTTCGGCTTGCGCGTGATTTTCCGCGATGTGCAGGTCAGCAGCTTCGGGCCAATCAGGCTTGATCTGCCGGTGCTGACCAGCCTCGATCCCGCCGCGTTGGCGCTTGCGGTCTTTGCCGCTGTGCTGCTTTTCGCGATGAAGCAAGGCTTGGCGCGCAGCCTTGGCTTCACTGCGATTGCGGGGCTGGTGCTGAAATTCGCGGGGTTTTGACTGGCGCCTTAGCCCGGAATGAAAGCTTCATGCACGGCGGTTTGGATGCCGCCACCAACAATCGGCCCGCCGCCCGCGACATAGATCGTGTCACCAATCAGCGCCGCACCCAGCCCATGCCGCGGTGTCGGCATCGGCGCGTGGTGCTGCCAGCTATCCGTTGCGGGATCATAGGATTCCACCGTGCCGATCACACGATCAATCGGGCGGTTTTGCGAATCATACAGCCGCTCCTCGCCCCCCATGCACCAGAAGCGCCCGCGCAGCACCGCCATGCCATGGCCAGAACGCGGGGTTGGGATGGGCGCACGCAGCCGCCAAGTGTCACTCCCCGGATCATAGACGTGATGCAGGCCGGTATTGTTTTCAAAAGTGTTGAAGCGCCCGCCAGCGACATGAATGCGCCCTTCCCACACCACGACGCCGGCATGGTCGCGCCCGGCGGGCAGCGGGCGGAGCAGGGTCCATTTATCCGTTTGCGGATCATAGACCTCATTCCAGGAAATGCTGGCGCGTTCGGGTGCGGGGTCTGTCGCGCCGCCGATATGGTAAATTTTGCCGCCCACAGCAGCCACCGCCCCGGCACCACGAGGCCGCGGCATGGGCGCAATGGCAGACCAGCGATCAGCCGCGACATCATAAACAAAGGCCTTGGTGTCGGATGCGCGGTTCTGTTCGGTGAAACCGCCCAGCGCATAAATCCGCCCGGCATCAGCGACTACGCCGACATGATTGGCGCCGCGCGGCAAAGGTGCCGCTTCCTGCCAGCGATCCACCGCGGGATCATAGACATGGTGATAGGGCTTATCCACCTGGCCCTGCGCATAGCCGCCAATCACATGCAGCTTGCCGGCCCAGGCCGTGGCCCAGGCCATTTCACTGCGCGGCAGCGGCAGCGGCGCCCGCGACACCCAACGCCCCGGCACACCGGCTGGCGCTGGGCTGGTCACCACACGCTGCGCCAATTGTTCTGCGGTCAGCGCCTGCGGATTGGGTCCGCGCAAGGCGGACATTTGATCAGCGGGGATATTCGCCCCGTGATGCCCGTGATGCTGCGCGGCAGCCGCGCCCGCCAGCATCGCCGCCCCTGTTCCCAGAAAAATCCTGCGCCGCATTCGTGAAGCCTCCGATGAACTGGCGGAAGCTTGCCCGAATGCGGCGCGTGATCAAGCCCGGTCAGGCCGCCTCAGCAGGTGCGTCTTCCGCCGGGGCCTGGCGTACTTCCAGCCCATCAGGGCTGGCCGTCACGGTCAGGCTTTCGCCATCCTTCACGCTGCCTTCCAACAATAGCCCCGCAAGCTTGTCTTGTAGGTTCCGTTGAATGACGCGCTTCAAGGGCCGCGCGCCATAAACCGGATCATAGCCCGCTTCCGCCAACCATTCCCGCGCCGCCTCATCCAGCGTGAGCGTGATCTTGCGATCTTCCAGCAACCGGCGCAGGCCGCGCAGCTGGATATCCACAATCGAAGCCATATCCCCGCGCGCGAGGCGCCGGAACAGCACAATCTCATCCAACCGGTTCAGAAATTCCGGGCGGAAGCGTTCACGGACGCTCCGCATCACCGCAGGCCGCGCCGCTTCAATATCGGCGCTTTCCGGCAATTCAGCGATGGCATGCGCGCCGAGATTGCTGGTCAGCACAATGATGGTGTTGCGGAAATCAACCGTCCGCCCCTGGCCATCCGTCAGCCTTCCATCATCCAGCACCTGCAACAGCACATTGAAGACATCATCATGCGCTTTTTCGACCTCATCGAAAAGGATTACCTGATAAGGCCGCCGGCGCACGGCTTCGGTCAGCGCGCCCCCTTCCTCATACCCAACATAGCCAGGCGGCGCGCCAATCAACCGCGATACCGCGTGCTTTTCCATGTATTCGGACATGTCAATGCGCGTCATGGCGCGTTCATCATCGAACAGGAAGGAAGCGAGAGACTTCACCAGCTCCGTCTTGCCAACACCGGTCGGGCCCAGGAACAGGAAGCTGCCAATCGGGCGATTGGGGTCCTGCAAGCCGGCACGCGCACGGCGCACCGCCTTTGAAACAGCTTCCAACGCTTCTTCCTGACCCACCACGCGCTTGCGCAACTGGTCTTCCATGCGCAGCAGCTTGGCGCGTTCGCCTTCCAGCATTTTCTCAACCGGAATCCCGGTCCAGCGGCTGACCACGGCCGCAATGCCTTCTTCCGTCACGGCTTCGTTCACCAGCTTGGCATCGCCATTGCCGGCATCAGCCAGTTTCTTTTCAATGCCCGGAATGACGCCATAGAGCAATTCAGAAGCCTTGGTCAGATCGCCACGACGCTGCGCCAATTCTACTTCGGTGCGCGCCTTATCCAATTCTTCCTTGAGCTTCTGGCTTTCAACCACCTTGCCCTTTTCGGATTCCCAACGCGCGGTCATGGCGGCTGAGCTTTCCTCAAGCTCCGCCAATTCCTTCTCAAGCTTGGCAAGGCGATCACGCGATGCCGCATCATCTTCCTTTTTCAGCGCTTCGCGTTCGATCTTGAGGCGCATGAGGTCGCGGTCAATCGCGTCCAATTCCTCAGGCTTGCTATCCACCTGCATGCGAAGCCGCGATGCAGCCTCATCCACCAAATCAATGGCTTTATCAGGCAGGAAGCGATCCGTGATGTAGCGATTGGAAAGGGTCGCCGCCGCCACAAGCGCACCATCGGCGATGCGAACGCCATGATGGAGTTCGTATTTTTCCTTGATACCGCGGAGGATGGAGATTGTGTCCTCCACGCTCGGCTCGCCAACAAATACGGGCTGGAAGCGCCGCGCCAGCGCGGCATCCTTTTCCACATGCTTGCGATATTCATCCAAGGTGGTGGCGCCGATGCAATGCAATTCACCGCGCGCCAAGGCGGGCTTCAGCAGGTTCGATGCATCCATGGCGCCATCCGCCTTGCCCGCGCCAACCAGCGTGTGCATTTCATCAATGAACAGGATAATCTCGCCTTCCGCCTGCGTGGTTTCCGCCAGAACGGCCTTCAGGCGTTCCTCAAACTCACCGCGATATTTGGCGCCGGCGACCATGGCGCCCAGATCCAGCGCCATCACGCGCTTCGTTTTCAGCGCTTCCGGCACATCGCCATTGACGATGCGCAGCGCCAAGCCTTCGACAATCGCGGTCTTGCCCACACCTGGTTCGCCGATCAGCACCGGGTTGTTCTTGGTGCGGCGCGCCAGCACCTGAATGGCGCGGCGGATCTCCTCATCACGGCCAATCACCGGGTCAAGCTTGCCCTGGCGTGCCACTTCCGTGATGTCGCGCGCGTATTTCTTCAGCGCATCGAAGCTGTCTTCGGCATTCTGGCTTTGCACGGTGCGGCCCTTGCGGATTTGGGCGATGGCCTTTTCCAGCTTGTCGGGCTCCGCACCCGCCAGGCGCAGCGCGCGGCCCGCATCGCCTTCGCTGCCGGCAAGGGCCACCAGCACGCGGTCTTGCGCGACAAAGGCATCACCGGCGCGATTCGCCTGTTCCTGGGCATTGCCCAGGATGCGCACGATATCGGCGGTGAAGCTCGGTTGCGCGGAAGCGCCGCCGCCGGTCACTTTCGGCAGGCGCGCCATGAAATTTTCCACGGCGTTCTTGGCCCGAATCGGGTCACCCCCGGCGGCGCGGATCAGGCCGCTGGCAGCGCCTTCCGGGTCATCCAGCAGCGCCTTCAACAGATGCGTCGGCGTCACCTGCTGGTGGAATTCGCGAATGGCAATGGTTTGCGCCGCTTGCAGAAAACCGCGGGCGCGGTCGGTAAACTTTTCGATATCCATGTGGTCCCTCTCCTGAGCGGACGATGCCCCTCGCCCCCGAATGGGCAACGAATGGCACCAGAATGCTTTATATGTGGTATCTGACCTTGATCTGCTTCAAGGGGGAGCCCGATGCGTATCGAAAAGATCTACCGTTACCCGGTGAAGGGGCTGTCAGCCGAGGCTTTGGAAGCCGTGGCGCTGACGCCCGGTGAGATGCTGGCGCATGATAGGCGCTTTGCCTTGGCACAGGGTGATGCGCCCTTTGATGTAGCGGCCCCGCGCTGGCTTTCCAAGCGCAATTTCGGTTGCCTGATGGTCAATGAACGCCTCGCCCTGCTGCACACGGCCTTTGACCCGCATGACGGGAGCCTCGCCATCCGCGCCCCTGGCGCCGCGCCCTTTCTGGGCGATACGCGGACCGAGGCGGGCAAGGCCGCCATCGCGCGCTACTTGACCGCCTTTCTTGGCCCCGAAGCGCGTGGTGAGCCGCGCTTTATCGAAGCGCCCGGCCATCGCTTTTCCGATGTGGCGATGAAGGTGGTTTCCATCATCGGCCTTACCAGCCTGCATGCTTTGGAAGCCGAGGCCGGCATGGCGTTGGACCCTTTGCGCTTTCGCGCGAATTTCTATTTCTCCGGCGGGCGGCCCTGGGCAGAGTTTGATTGGCTTGGCCAGGAAATCCAGATCGGCCAGGTGCGGCTGAAGGTGGTGAAGCGCATCGTGCGTTGCGCCGCGACCGAGGTGAACCCGGAAACCGCAGCGCGCGATGCCAACCCGCCGCGCGATCTGCGCCGGCATTTCGGCCATGCGGATTTGGGGGTTTATGCCGAGGTTTTGGACGGCGGAAACATCGCGCTCGGCGATGCGCTGGAGCCGATGATGCTGGACCTGTGAGGGCGCCTTTTTGCAACCGTGTGACGGGTCAAGTTCTGGGGATGGCCGCCCCTATTCCGCAACCGGCGCGGCCAGGTTCAGCGGGCAAGGCTAACTGGGGGAAGGGTGTCATGCGCTCCGTCCCGCTCATCGCGCTGATGGCCTTCGCCATTGGCGGTGCTGGTGTGAAAGCCCAGTCCTATCGCATCCCCGGTACCGGGCAGGATCGGTGCTTTGGCGCAGCCGGGCAGATCGCCTGCCCTGAGCCAGGCGCGCCCTTTGCCGGCGCGGATGGCACTCCGCCGCTGCGGCCAATGGCCTATCGTGCGCATGGTGATGGCACCGTCACCGATCTCGTCACGGGCCTGACCTGGGCAGAGGCACCAAGCGCGCCTGTCACCTTTGAGGAGGCAGCGCGGCTTGCCGCCGAAAGCCGTCTGGGCGGCCATGGCGATTGGCGCGTGCCATCCATCCGAGAGCTCTATTCGCTGATCGATTTCCGTGGCGGCTTCACGGGGGACCCGGCGACCTCTCGCCCCTATATCGACACATCGGTATTCCGCTTCGCCTATGGCGGCGGGACGGGGCAGGGAGACGCAGCAGCGGGGCGCCGACCCATTGATGTGCAGGAATGGACAACGACGCGCTACCTGGGTCGCACTGTCGGCGGGTCCGAGACCGTTTTCGGCGTGAATTTCGCGGATGGACGTATCAAGGGCTATCCGCTGATGGACCCGGCAAACCGGATGCGCACGCCGAACCGGCTGGCGGTGCGCTTGGTACGCGGGCCGGCCTATGGCGCGAATGATTTCCGCGCAACGGCGGAAACGGTGCTGGACGCTGCCACGGGTCTTGAATGGCAGCGCGCTGATGATGGCATCGCCCAATCTTGGGAGGCTGCGCTGGCGCATTGCGCGGCACTTCGGCTCGCCGGTCATGCCGATTGGCGGATGCCGGATGCGAAGGAGCTTCACAGTATTGTGGATTACGGGCGCATCCCCGCGATTGATCCGGTGTTTCGGCTTGCCGATCCCGCTGCCTATGTTTGGACCTCCACGACGCATCTTGAAAGCCCACCGCCGGCAGGCCGACCGCGCCCCTTCACCGCCGTTGGTGAATTGGCGGTATATTTTGCGTTTGGGCCAGCGCTTGGCCGTATGGAAGTGCCGCCAGGTTCGGGCAATTGGCGCTGGGTGGATGCGCATGGCGCTGGTGCGCAGCGAAGCGACCCGAAGGCGGCTCAGCCCAGCGATTGGCCCCAAGGCTTCGGCCCGCAGGGCGACGACATCCGCGGCCATAACCATGTCCGCTGCGTGCGCCGCGCGGGCTGAAGCGCGTGCATCAGCGCCTATGATGGGCGATGCAACGGAAGCCTTGCTGCGTGCCTTTTTTCTGCCGTGTGGCTGGAGCATAATTTTGAGGTCAAAGGAGTTGTCGCCATGACATCAAAGCTCCGTCATTTTGCACTGCTGTCCCTTGGCTTGATTGGCTTGGTGCTGTCGGGCGCCACAGCAAGCGCGCATCCGCAATATGGCTACGGCTATGGTTATCACCCCAGGCCGCATCATCCGCCACGCGGCCATGGTGAGGTGGTGATTATTCAACCCCCGGTCCGCTACGCGCCGCCGCCCATCTATTACGCCCCGCCGCCCGTCTATTACGCGCCGCCACCGCCCTATTACTACGCGCCTGCGCCTTCCTATCGCGTGCCGGCGCCCTATCCGCGTTATGGCTATTACGGGCGGCCTGGCGTTTCACTCAATTTCCGCTTCTGAAGCCGGCTTGCGCGCCGCGGCCATGCGGCGCAGTTTCCGGGTGCAATGTGCACGCTGATTTTGCTCAACCGGCCTGATCATGAATGGCCGATGCTGATTGCCGCCAATCGGGATGAAAGGGCGGATCGCGCCTGGGATGCGCCGGCGGCCTGGTGGTCAGACTATCCCGGCGTCATCGGTGGAAGGGACCGCAGCGCGGGCGGCACCTGGATGGCGCTTGGCCCAAAGGGCGTGCTGGCAGCGGCACTCAACCGCCCCGGTAGCCTAGGCCCCGCGCCGGGCAAGCGAAGCCGCGGGGAATTGCCGCTGATGGCGGCCCATGCGCCAACAGCGGAAGCGGCGGCGGATGCCATCGCCCGGCTTGATGCCAGCGCCTGGCGCCCCTTCAATCTGGTGATCGCTGATCAGCGCAGCGCCTTTTACATCGAAGCCCTTGGGGAGGGGCGGCCGCAGGCCATGGCGCTGGCGCCAGGGATTTCCATGGTGACATCCCATCCGCCCAATGATGAAAGCCACCCCCGCACGCGGCGCCATTTGCCGCGCTTTCGCGCAGCCGCGGCGCCTGATCCTGTGCGGGGCGATTGGCGCACCTGGGAAGAGCGGCTCGCCGATGACAGCCATGAGGGGGATTTGGCCGCCACACTGAAAGTGCCGCTGCATGGCGGGTACGGGACCGTTTCGGCCAGTCTTTTGGGTTTTGGCGCGGCTGGCGAAAGGCTCTGGCGGTTTTGCCCCGCCCCGCCGGGCGATGGCGCCTTCAAGCAGCTTGAACTTCCTGGCGATAGGCCACGACTCGGCGCGTGACATGGCGACCCCGGCTTGGGGCTGCTATAGACTGGTGAGATGCTCCGCCTTCCGCCCTTGGATGGTGGGCCAGAGGATGACTGACCCATGGCTCGTCGCCGCCAACTCTATGAAGGTAAAGCAAAAATTCTGTTCGAGGGGCCGGAACCCGGCACCCTGGTGCAGTATTTCAAGGATGACGCCACTGCCTTCAACGCCAAGAAGAAGGGCACCATCACCGGCAAGGGCGTGCTGAATAATCGCATCAGCGAATATCTGATGATGCGCCTGACCGAGATTGGCATCCCGACGCATTTCATCCGCCGGCTGAATATGCGCGAGCAATTGATCCGGGAAGTGGAGATCATCCCGCTTGAAGTGGTGGTGCGCAATGTCGCCGCCGGGTCGCTTGCGGAGCGTTTGGGCATTCCGGAAGGCCAGCGCCTGCCGCGTTCGATCATTGAGTATTATTTCAAGAACGATGCGCTGAATGACCCGATGGTGGCGGAAGAACACATCACCTGCTTCGGCTGGGCTTCGACGCATGATCTGGATGACATGATTGCGCTGACCTTGCGCATCAATGATTTCCTGACCGGGCTTTTGCTTGGCGTCGGCATTACGCTTGTGGATTTCAAGCTGGAATTCGGCCGGCTTTGGGAAAATGAGGAAATGCGCATCGTGCTGGCTGATGAGATCAGCCCGGATAATTGCCGGCTTTGGGATGCCAAGACTGGCGAGAAAATGGACAAGGACCGCTTCCGCCGCGACCTCGGCAAGGTGGAAGAAGGCTATCAGGAAGTGGCAAGGCGCCTGGGCATTTTGCCCGAAGCCGGTGTGCGCGACCTGAAAGGGCCGGAGGCGGTACAGTGAGCGCATCCGATCGCCGGAAGGCGCAGGCGCAGCCGAGCACCGGAGGCGTGAATCGGATGCGCCAGACCAAATTCCGCGCCAGGAGAGGCGATATGCAAGAACGGCGGTTAGGATTGATATGAAAGCCCGCGTCTATGTCATGCCCAAGGCGGGCGTGCTTGACCCTCAGGGCAAGGCCATTGGCAACGCTCTGGAAGGCTTGGGCTTTGGCGGCGTGCGTGATGTGCGGGCCGGCAAGGTGATTGAACTTGATCTGGCGGAAGCCGATCCAGCCAAGGCGAAACAAATCGCGGAGGATATGGCGCGCAAGCTGCTCGCCAATACGGTGATCGAAAGCTTCCGGGTGGAGATCGTCTGAGGTGGTCAAGGCCAGCCTGATCGCGATGCTGGTGCTGACCGTGCTGATCGCCATGGGGCTGCGCTGGCGCGAACAACGCGCGCCGGTTGTCGCGCGTGGCAATATGGTGGCGCGCGGCAAGCGGACGATCAATCGCTGGGTGACGGCGGCGGCACTCGCCGCGCTGGTGACAATGGTATTCATGGGCGGGCTGCATTGGCTCCGCCTGATCGGGACCTGAAGGCCATGAAGGCGGCGATCATTGTATTCCCTGGCACCAATCGGGAGCGGGATATGCGGCTTGCGCTGAAGCGCGCATCGGGCCGAGATCCCATCATGCTGTTTCACCGCGAAGCGGCGCTGCCCGCAGGGCTTGATCTGGTGGTGCTGCCGGGCGGGTTTTCCTATGGCGATTATCTGCGCTGCGGTGCCATGGCGGCGCAATCGCCCATCATGCGTGCGGTGGTGGATTTTGCGGCTGCCGGGGGGCATGTGCTTGGCGTCTGCAACGGCTTTCAGATCATGATCGAAGCCGGGCTTTTGCCGGGCGGATTGCTGCGCAATGCCACGTTGCGCTTTCTGTCCATGGAGTGCCGTTTGCGGGTGGAGCGCGCCGGAACGGCCTTTACCGCGCAGTGGCAACAGGGTGATTGCTTCCGCGCCCCCATGGCGCATGGTGATGGCAATTACTTCGCCGATGAGGAAACGCTTGATCGGCTTGAAGGTGAAGGCTTGGTTGCCTTCCGCTATGTGGATGAAGCGGGCCAAGCGACGGACGCCGCCAATCGCAATGGCAGCGCGCGCAATATCGCGGGTGTATTTTCAGCCAATCTCCGCGTCTGCGGGCTGATGCCGCATCCGGAAGATTTGGTGGACCCGCTGATGGGCGGCGTGGATGGCCTGCCCATGTTCCAAGGCCTGGCTGAACGCCTGGTCTCAGCTTAAGGTTTTCATACCTCGACGTGCTTGGTGGCGCGGCGGAGTACCGCGCAAAGGCGCGAGAAACTGAGCCAAAAGGCGCCATGTTCAGGCGCGCGTTCCGGGTGCTGGCCGAAAGCTGGCTCACCACGGCGGAGCAGCGGCAGGCGCGCTTCAAACCGCCCGCGCATATTTTCCAGAAAGGCTGCGCTGGAAGCCATGTAAAGCTCCAGCATTTCCGCAGCCAATTCCAGTTCCACCCGCGCATTGCCCTCGGTCGTGAAGCGCTTCAGCGCGCGGCTGTCCTCGGCCAGGGCCAAATGGATGCGATGCAAATCCTGCAAATGCGCTGCAACGCGCTGGCGGCATTCGCGGGCGCTGTCATCGGATCCGGTGCTTGTTGGTTCCATTGGGGACCTCCCAATGAAAGCATAGGTTGGAGAGCTTAAATTTCTGTCAAATCGCGGGCGGGAAATGTCATTGGCGCAAAAAGGGTGGTTTCGCTGGATGAATAAGGGCGGGCAGGCGCAGCGCTGCCAAATCCTCGGCGCTATCCACATCACGCTTGGGCGGCAATAGCGCCACGCGATGGCGCCGGAAATTGGCCAAGGTATCAGCCAATGCGTGGCGGCTGGACCAGCGCACCCGTGCAAATGGCTTGTGCGGGCGCCGGGGACCGAAACCGACCAGCCAATAGCCCCCATCCAGCGCCGGGCCGAAAACCGCATCCGTCCGCCCCAGCGCGCGAAACCCGGCGGCGATATCGGCGGGGCCAAGCCCAGGAATATCGCTGCCGATCAGGATGGCGCGCGGGAAGGGGGCGAGCGCCCTTTCCATCCGCTGCCCCAAATCCCTGGCAATCTGAGCCATGCGCGGCGTGCCGGGTGGTGCCAGCCTGGCCCAATCCGCGCGCGCACCGCGCGGGGTGATGGCCAGTATCGTGCGCCAACGCCTGTCACGCGCAATGGGCCAAGCGGTCGCTGCCAGCGTGGCGCGGTAGAAGTGCAGGGCACCACGCGCGCCAATACCCGCAGCCAAGCGGCGCTTTACCGCGCCAAGGCGTGGCGCGCGGGCGAAAATGATCACAACGGGGCGGCGCATTGCCTCAGCAAAGCCGATCAGCGCCGGCGCGCATAGAACCCGGCGATGCGTTCGGGCGAAACCCCCGCGAACCACAGCGACAGACAGAACAGATTCCGCGCCGATCGCCCGTACCAGCCATCCCGCTGCCATTTCTCGGCCGAGGTAATGAAATCCACGGGCAGCGCCCGAAGGCGCTTGCGCCCAATACGCCGGATCAGCGCCACATCTTCCATCAGCGGCACGGGTTCATAACCGCCAAGCGCCTGATAGAAATCACGTGCGATCAGCAGGCCCTGATCCCCATAGGGCAGGCCAAGCCAGTGGCAGCGCCAGGCCACCACGGCTTCCAGCCGCCGAGCTTGCGGCGCTGGATGGTCAAGCGCGAAGCGGAAATGGGCGGCCCTGGTCGTGTTTTCGGGCTGCGCAATGAAGCCTGCTGCCGCTTCCTGCCAGCCGGGGCCGGGGCGTGTATCGGCATGCATCGCCAGCAACCAGGGCTGGGTTGCGGCGTCAGCCGCGGCGCGCAATTGAACGCCGCGCCCGCGATTGCCCGTGATGACGCGCGCCCCAAGGGTTTTTGCAAGTTGTGGTGTTCCATCCGTGCTGCCGCCATCGGCGATGATGATTTCCGCCACATAGCCGCGCAGGGCTGCAAGCGTCACCGGCAGGCTTGCGGCGGCATTCAGCGTTGGGATCAGCGCGGAAACAGGTAAAAGGTGCATTTGTTCTTATTTTGTTCTTGACTTGGGGGGCGCTTTTCGCCACTCTGGCCAGGTTCGGAAAAGGGAACACATCATGCCCGATGGTATGCCCAACCTGACCCAGGGTGAAAGTGCCTTCGCCATGCCGTCCCTGGCGCGCAAGGGGCGCGGGGCCGTTTCCAACCCGTCAGTGCGCTTTGAACCGGCGCGGCGGGAGGCGTTTGACGATGGTTGGGCGACGCTGGAACAAAGCTTCGCCGCATTGCCGCCCTTGCCGACCAGCCTGACCGAGGATCGCGCGAAATCTGCCCTCAGCTACAATGAAAGCCCTGATCTGGGCTTTGACCGGTCCATCAACCCCTATCGTGGCTGCGAGCATGGCTGCATCTACTGCTATGCGCGGCCTTCCCACGCCTATCTGGGCTTCTCGCCGGGGCTCGATTTCGAAACGCGGCTGATGTTCAAGCCCGATATCGCGGCGCTGCTGGAAAAGGAGCTCCGCAAGCCCGGCTATCAGCCCCGCCCCATCGCGCTCGGCGCCAATACGGACCCTTATCAGCCTGTGGAACGCCAATTGGGGCTGACCCGCGCCGTGCTGGAAGTGCTGGACCGCTTCAGCCACCCGGTCACGATTGTTACCAAATCTGCGGGCGTGTTGCGCGATACCGATATCCTGCAGCGCCTGGCTGCACGCAATCTGGTGCGGGTATGCCTTTCCGTGACCACGCTCGACCCTGCCTTGGCGCGCATCATGGAACCGCGCGCTGCGACGCCGGCGCGGCGCTTGCAGGCGATCAGGGAATTGACGGCAGCGGGCGTGCCAACCGCCATCCTGGCTGCGCCGATGATCCCGGCCGTGAATGATATGGAATTGGAAAAGCTGCTGGAACAGGGCGCGGCGGCGGGGGCGACCAGCGCGGGCTATGTGCTGCTCCGCCTGCCCTTGGAAATCAAACAGCTTTTTGAGGAATGGCTGGCAAGGCATATGCCGGATCGCGCGGCGCGGGTGCTGTCGCTGATCCGCCAAACGCGCGGCGGCGCGCTGTATGACAGCCGCTTCGGCCAGCGCCAGACCGGCAGCGGGCCCTATGCGGAATTGCTGGCACGGCGCTTTGCTGTGGCCATGCGCCGGCTTGGCCTTGAAAAGCGCGGCGGCGGGACGGGCGCCCTGGATTGCTCACGCTTTGCTGTGCCTGGCGGGCAGATGTCGCTGTTTTAATTTGGCGCTTCAAGCTGCTGGACGGGTAGGGGTTTTTCCGGGCAAGGAAGGCGCGCCGCTTCAGCCCGGAAGGAATCGCCTTGGCCTCGCCCGATTTGCAAGCCTCTATCCGCCAGCATCAGGCCGGCAATCTGGACGCGGCCATTGCGGGCTATCGCGCCTTTCTGCAGCAGCAGCCCGACCATGCCGAGGCTCATCGGCTGCTTGGCCTCGCGCTATTTGCGCGCGGACAGGTGGCGCCAGCGCGTGAGGCCTTGGAACGTGCCGCCAGCCTGGCCCCGGCGACGCCCGCGCTGCTCAATGACCTTGGCAATGCCTGCCGCGCCGCTGGCGACAAACCGGCCGCGATCAAGGCCTTCACCGCCGCGATCAAGACCGAGCCCGGCTTCGCCTTTGCCCATTTCAACCTGGCCGATACGCTGCTTGAAACCGGCGATATTCAGCGGGCGAGCGATGCCTATGATGACATCCTCCGGCGCGGCTTTGCCGGGGTGGATGGTGATTTCCACGTCAATCGCGGGCTATGTCGGCTGCAGCTTGGTGATGCGGCCGGTGCCATGGAGGCGTTTCGCGCTGCCTTGGCGTTGGAACCGGGCCATTCCCGCGCCGCCGCGGCGCTTTCCGATACCATGCAGAAGCTTGGGGAACATCGCGATGCGGTGATCTTCCTGACCGGCTTTTTGGACAAGCAGCGCGCCAGTCTGGAGACCTTGATTTCGCTCGGCTCCGGCTTTCTTGGCCTGCGCGATTATCCGCGCGCGCTTGGGCTGTTTGAACGCCTGGCCGCGGCCAGCCCGCGCTCCGTCAAGGCCTTGATCGGCATGGGCATCGCCTTGAACGGGGAGAACCGGCACGAGGAAGCGCTGGCGGCGCTGGAAGCGGCACTCGCGCTTGATGGGCGCGATGCGGAAGCGCTGATCGGCAAGGGGGTTGCTCTCAAGGCTTTGCGCCGTGTGCCGGAAGCGATCGAGACCTATCGCCGCGCCATTGAAGTGGCGCCTCGTCATCCGAATGCGCAACTCAATCTTGGTAATGCCTTGGCATTGCTGAACCGGCATGAAGAAGCGCTTGTTTGTTATGAACGCGTGCTGGCGCTTGACCCCAATTCGGCAGAAGCGCTGAATTATGAGGGCAATTCACTGAATGCGCTGAACCGGCAATCGGAAGCCGTGGCGCGGTTCGAAAAGGCGGTGGCGCTCGATCCCGGTGTCACTGAGGCGCTTTCATCCCTGGTCTATACCAAGCAGCGCCGCTGGAACTGGGCGGGGCTGCCGGAACAGCGGCAATTCCTGCTGGACCGTGTGCGGGCGCGGCAATACGTGGCCAATCCCTTTGCGCTGCTTGGTATTTGCGATGATCCGGAACTGCACCAGATCGCCGCACGCGCCTATACGCGTGAAACCCTGCCGCAGCCCCCCGCTGTTCAGCCACCGCCGGCTGAACAGCGCCAACGCTTGCGCATTGGGTATTTCTCGGCTGATTTTCGCAATCATGCCGTGATGCAACTGCTTGTCGGCGCGTTCGAATGCCATGACCGCGATGCCTTCGAAATCCATGCCTTTTCCTACGGGCCGGAAGCAGAGGATACGATGCGGGCGCGCATTCGGGCCACCATGGATCATTTCCATGAATGTGCGCGCATGTCCGATGCCGCGATAATGGCCATGGCACGGCGGGCCGGGATTGATATCGCCGTTGATCTCAATGGCTATACGCAGGATGCGCGGCTTGCCCCCTTCGCGCAGCGCCTGGCGCCGGTGCAGGTCAGCTATCTTGGCTATCCCGGCACCGTGGGTGCCGATTTCCTGGATTATATCCTGGCGGATGCGACCGTGTTGCCCATGGATCAGCAGCGCCTTTATGACGAGAAGATCGTCCATCTGCCGGATAGCTATCAGGCAAATGATGACCGTCGCGTCATCGCGCCCGAGACGCCATTGCGCGCCGAGGCGGGGCTGCCGGCGGATGGCTTTGTTTATTGCTGCTTCAACAATGCCTACAAGATCACGCCGGAGGTTTTTGCTTCCTGGATGCGCATTCTCAATGCCGTGCCGGGTTCTGTGCTATGGCTGCTCGCGAATGAAGCGGAGGCGATGGATCGGCTGCGCGCAGGGGCGGCCGGGCAGGGGGTTGATCCGGCGCGGCTGGTTTTTGCGCCCCATTTGCCATCGGCAAGGCATCTGGCGCGGCATCGGCTTGCGGATCTTTTCCTCGATACGCTGCCCTATAATGCGCATACCACGGCAAGCGATGCGCTTTGGGCTGGGCTGCCGGTGCTGACGCAAATGGGCCAGGCTTTCGCTGGGCGCGTTGCGGCAAGCCTGCTGAACGCGGTTGGCCTGCCCGAGCTGATCACGCGCGATGTGGCAGCATATGAAGCGCTGGCGATTGCACTTGGCCGTGATCCCGCCCGCGCCGCCGCGCTGAAGGCGAAGCTCATTGCCGCCATGCCGACCGCGCCCTTGTTCAATACGCCGCGCTTCACGCGCCACTTGGAAAGCGCCTATCGCATGATGTGGCAGCGCCATGCCGCCGGCCTGCCGCCGGAAGGCTTTGCCGTGCCGGCTGAGGATTAGGCGCGCCGCATGCCGGATTTCGCTACCCTTTTCGCATCCGGCCGTGTCGCCGACCTAATGATAGCGGTGCTGCTAATTGAGGCTTTGGCCTTGCTGGGCTTTTGGTGGCTGACGGGGCGCGGGCTCCGGCCGCAATCGGTGCTTGCCTTGGTCTTGCCGGGGGTGTTTTTTGCGCTGGCCTTGCGCGCGGCGCTGACCGGGGCCTGGTGGGGCTTTGTGTCACTCGCCCTGACTGCGGCGTTTTTCGCCCATGCCTGGGATCTGTGGCGCCGCTGGCGCGATTGAGCGCCATCCATAACTGTCAATTTTAATTGACACATAGGCGCGAAAAGGCGCAGCCTTCCCGTGAGCTCTGGAGGGGGCAGCCATGAATGGCAATTCGCATCGCATCGCTTATGAGGCGCTAAAGGCCAAGCTGGAAGCCGCTGAGGCGGAAGGGGATGCGGCGGTGCTGGACAGCGCCATCGCCGCCTTGGATGCCTTTATCGCGAACATGGTGACAGACCCGCGCCGGCTGCGTGCCATTGCGCTGGATAGCCCGGGGGCTGCCGCGGAAATTCAGGCGCATGCGGCAGAGCTTTCCCTGCCGCGTCAGGTGCTCGACCCCAGCTTTGACCCGAGCTTTGCGCGGCTTTGGGTGGCGAGCCTGGATGATACCGCCATTGCCATGATGCATCGCGTGATGGCGGAAGAATTACGCCGGCGGGATGGTGATGGCCTCGCGCCACGCCGTGCGGGGGCCATGGCGGCGCGGGGCTGAAGCCGCCCCCGGACCTCAGCCGAAAATATCAGCGGGGCTTTCGCGCTTCAAAGCGGCTGCCAAATCGCGCCCAAGCTGTGGGCCATCCTTCGCCGCGGCTTCCCCCATATTGCGCCTGAGGAAACTGCCATCGGCGCGTGCCACCAGCCCATGCAGGCGCAGCCGCCCATCCGGCAAAAGCGCAGCATGTGCGGCAATCGGCGTGCGGCAGGAACCATCCAGCGCGCCAAGCAAGGCGCGTTCGGCATCCGCGACCAGCCGGCTTGGCGCGTGCTCAATGCGCGCGAGTAGCGCCAGCGTGGCGGCATCATCCGCACGCGCCGTGATGCCCACAATGCCCTGGCAGGCGGCGGGCAGCATGGCATCGGCTTCCAGCACCACTTGCGCGCGATCCGCCATGCCAAGCCGCTTCAAGCCCGCCAGCGCCAGCAGGGAACAGGTGAAATCCCCGGCTGCCACGCGCCCGAGCCGCGTTTGCACATTGCCGCGAATGATATCTACGCGGAGATCAGGCCGCCGATGGAGCAATTGCGCTTGCCGTCGCACGGAAGCCGTGCCGACCAAGGCGCCTTGCGGCAGGGCAGCCAGCGGATCATCCGCCGTGGCCGCACCGCATCCAGCACCCAGAATCAGCGCATCGCGCGGGTCTTCGCGTTCCAGCACTGAGGCCAGCACAATGCCTGGCGGCAATTCAGTTTCCAGATCCTTGAGGCTATGCACCGCAACATCTATGCGGCCATCGGTCAGCGCTTCATGGATTTCCTTGGCGAAAAGCCCTTTGCCGCCAATATCGGCCAGGCGCTTGTCCTGCACCTTGTCGCCGGATGTTGCGATGATGTGTTCTTCAAGCGCACCATCTTCGGCCAAGGCCGGGATGGCCGCACGGGCCACGCTGGCAAAATGCCGCGCTTGCCAAAGCGCAAGCGGAGAGCCGCGCGTGCCAATGCGCATGGGCTGAGACGCCATTCCTCAAAAACCTTATTCTTGATCAGGCCCTCGCGAGGCCAAAGAGATGTGCCAAATCCTTGAAGAAAATCCGCACATGCGCAAGGGGATCGCGGCGGACCAATTCCTTGTTCATGTAGGATTCCCAGGTCAGGCGCTGCACATCCTTATCGGCGCAGATGGAGACAAACTTCTCCCGCCGCTTATCCGATGAATACCAGAAATACTGCATGATGCCGAGCACCCAGAAAACGCGCCCATGCGCCTTCATGAAACGCTTGCGCGCACCGGCAAGCGCGCGTGCATCGCCGGTTTTCAGGCATTCCTCAGCGGCATCAGCGGCGAGTCGGCCACCATACATGGCGTAGTAAATGCCCTCACCGGACGCAGGGGCAACCACGCCGGCGGCGTCCCCGGCCAGGATTACATCGCGCCCATTATCCCAGCGCTTCAGCGGCTTCAGGGGAATGGGCGCACCTTCACGGCGAATTGTCTCGGCATTTGTCAGGCCAATATCGCGGCGGAGTTCGGCCACTGAACCACGCAAGGAAAAGCCCTTTTGCATGGAACCCGTCCCGATGCTGGTGGTGTCACCATGCGGGAAGATCCAGGCGTAGAAATCGGGCGAAAGCTTGCCCTGGTAATAGACATCGCAGCGCTTGGCATCGAAATCCGCACCCCCGCCATTGGGCGGTGAGCGCACGATTTCATGATAGGCGAAAACGCAGCGCACCTTATCCCCGCCCGGCACTTCCTGCTTCGCGACTTGGGAACGCGCGCCATCCGCGCCAATCACCAGGCGTGCGCGCGCAGTAAGCGCTGCACCATCCTTCGATTCCCAATGCACAATGGCGGTGCCATCGGCATCGCGCGTGATGCGTTCATAAGAACCTGTCTGGCGTTCCGCACCGGCGTGTTCGGCACGCTCGCGCAGCCATTCGTCGAAATCCTCACGGTCCACCATGCCGACGAAGCCGCCATCAATCGGCATGTCCACGGCCTTGGCGCTGGGGGAGACCATGCGGGCGGAATTGATCTTGGCGACCAATAATTCATCCGGAATGGCGAAATCACGGATCAGGCGCGGCGGAATCGCTCCCCCACAGGGCTTGATGCGTCCTGCGCGATCCAACAGCAAAACACTGCGCCCGCGGCGTGCCAAATCATCGGCGGCAGTGGCGCCGGATGGTCCGCCGCCCACCACGATCACATCATATGTTTGCATGGCCATGTTCCTCTACTGCGCCGGTACCATTGGGCCGAAGCCGCCGGTCTTGCTGATTTTTGGACGATTAATGCGCGCGGCCAGCATGGCCGAGGCAATGAACAGCGCCGCATCAATGACAAAGACGGTGGCATAAGCGGCTTCGGCCTGACCAAGTACCAGCCGCGCCACATCCACCGCGGCCGCGCCGGTAAGCCCGCCAAGCCCGAAAGCCACAGCCTGCGCCGCGCCCCAAAGCCCCATGCGCGTGCCTTCGCGCGATTCATGCCCGCGCGCGACCATTTGCATCATGGAAGCAATGGCGGCCGCTGCGAAAACGCCATTCGCGACACCAAGCGCGAAGAAACTGGTCTTGAGCGGCCAGGCCGCGCCGAATTGGCCCGCAACTGAAAGCGCCAGCATCATCGTCGCTGCCGCCAGGCATCCCGCAATGGTCCAGAAGCGGAGCGTCCCCGCCCAGCGCCCGCCACGTGCACTGCCAATCAGCGCAATCGCAATCATGCCAACCAATACGCCCGCATGTTGCAGCGATGAAATGCGCGTCGTCTCACCCAGGCTGCGATTGAAGACGGCGCCGGCGAAAGGCTCCAGGATCAAATCCTGCGCGCTATAGGCCAACATGGAAACGAAAATGAAAATCGTGAAGCGCCGTGCTTCGGGTTCCGCCCAAACCTCTCGGAGTGCCTGCCGGAAGGGTGGCTTCGCGGCATCGCTTGCTTCCGGGCGTGCGGCGCGCGGGCCTTCCATGCCCCAGACCGCGAGTGTCGCCAGCGTGAAGGCAATGGCGGAAACGCCGCCAGCGACCGCAATCAGCCGCATGGGCGAATAGGGATCAAGCAGCCGTCCGGCAATCGCCGTAGTGATCACAAAACCCGCAATCATCATGATCCAGACAAGGGATGCCGCTGCTGCGCGCCGTGCAGGTGCGGTGCGTGCCGCGAGCAATACGAGCAATGATGTGCCAGCCGCGCCAACGCCCGCGCCAATCAGCAGGAAAGCGATTACGGCAAGCGCAATGCCAGCCCAAAGCGATTCCGCCATCAGCGCCGTGCCAGCCGCGGCCAAAACACCGCCAAGCGCCAGCACCGCCATGCCGCCAATGATCCAAGGTGTGCGCCGCCCACCCATATCAGACCCGTAACCCATGCGCGGGCGGAGCATTTGCAGCGCGTAATGCAGCCCAACCAGAATCCCCGGCAGCGTCGCGGGCAGGGCCAATTCCACCACCATCACGCGATTGAGCGCGGAGGTTGTCAGCACCACAATCGCGCCAAGGGCGGTTTGCACCAAACCCAGACGGATAATGCCAAGCCAGCCAAGCGGGGCGGGGTTCATGCTGAATCTCCTGTCAAAGCGGCCAAGGCAAAGGCGCTGATCAGCATGCCGATCACGTAAAGCAGAACGCCCGTGCCGTTATACCAGGGCGCAAGCGCGCGCGGATCGCGCAGCATGCGCCGCATCAGGCCAAGCTGGATCAGGAGTGAAAGCGCAACCGCCGCCGCGTGCCAGGGCGCATCCCAGAAAGCGAGAAGTGCCACCACCAATACTTGCGGCACCGCCATGAAAATGCAGGCAACCAAGCCCGCGCGTTCCGCGCCCAATTGCACGGGCAGAGACAACACGCCCATGCGACGATCACCCTCGATTGCCTTGAAGTCATTCAGCGTCATGATGCCATGCGCGCCAAGGCCATAGAGCAGTGCCACCAGCAGCACGCGCCAATCCGGCGCACCGCCAGACATGATCGCTGCCGCTGTGACCCAGGGCAAGGTTTCATAGGCCAAGCCACAGGCCAGATTACCCCACCAACCATTGGCCTTCAGCCGAAAGGGCGGCGCGGAATAGGCCCAGGCGAGCGCAACGGCGATGATCGTCGCACCAAAGCCCCAGGCACCCAGCGGCACGGCCGCAATCAGCGAAAGTCCTGTCCAGAAAAGGGCAATATACAAACCCCAACGGCCGGGAATCCGCCCTGAAGGAATCGGGCGATGCGGTTCATTGATCGCATCCACATGGCGATCATACCAATCATTCGCCGCCTGACTCATGGCACAAACCAAAGGCCCGGCCAGCACCACGCCCAGCAATGCCAAGGGCCAATGCGCTGCAAAGCCGCCATGGGCCGAAGCAACGCCGCAGCCAAAGGCCCACATGGGCGGGAACCAGGTGATGGGCTTCAACAGTTCCAGAACCGCGGATGGCTTCAGCCGCGGGGTTGGGGCGGTCGGTGCCGTTGCAACGGGGCCCGCCATCGCGCTGCCCCTATCCTTGTTCGCCGCTATCGGTGCCCAGATCACCAAGCCCGTAGCGGTGCAATTTTACATAGAGACTCTGCCGGCTCAGCCCGAGCATTTCCGCTGCCGAAGCGCGATTATCGCCGGAAAGCTGCAAGGCGGCTTCGATGCACAGGCGCTCAATCGCATCCGTCGCATCGCGCACAAGGTCTTTCAACGGCACACGCCCGATCAATTCCGTGAGCTGTTCAACAGAACGCGTGGCATGCGCCCCCGCCTGGCGCGGTTCAGCCACACGCGCGCCAATATCGCGAATCGAAAAACCGAAAACCTCCTGCCCGCCATGCGTCACGGTGACGGCGGAGATTTCAACCTCAACCCGCGCACCCATCGCGCCGCGCAGCGTGGTCGTGTAAAGCCTGACAGTGCCGCGATTGCGAAGGTTGGAGAGCAGGACTTCAATTTCGATGCCCTGGCCACCAAGCCAACGTTCCAGTGATTCGCCGCGCGCCTGTTCTTCCGAACCAAGCTCTGCGAGATCAAGAAAGGCGCCATTGGCAGAAATCACCACGCCATTCTGATCCGTTACCACAAAGGCATCGGGCAGGTTTTCTGCCACTTTCAGCATTTGTGCCTTGGCGGGCGAAAGTCCAGCAGGCTGTTCACCGCCTGCGAGTGAAAGCCGCACCAGCAGGACCGAAGCACCATCTTGCCGGAAGCTGGTGGCGGCAATGGTCACATCGCGGCCGGAATCGGCAAGCTGTGCGCCAACCTCATCACCACGGCCTGCGATACGCACGGAAGCCAGCAGGGATTGCACCGCCTGTCGGCTTTCCGGCGCGAAGGCATCCATCAAAGGGCGGCCAATGACGCGGCGTGACTGGCGCCCGAAAAGCTGTTCCGCGGCAGGATTGGCTTCCGTCACGCGTCCTGTCGCACCATCAACAATCAGCGTCGCATCGGCGGAAAGCTGGAACAGCAGGCGATAGCGCGTTTCCGCCTGCCGGAGCTTCGCGTAATCGCGTTCCATGGATTGCTGGGTTTCCAGCAATCTTTGTTGCAGGCGCGATTGCGCGCTGAGGTCGCGGCCAAACACCACGCGCCGATTCCCGCGCTGCAAGGGAACGGCGGCGAAAAGCAGCGGCACGGATTCGCCGCCTTCGGCGACCTGATTGATGCTGCGCCATTTCGCTTCGCTGGGCGCGCCGCTCAATAGCGCTTCCACCTTGGGGCGGCTTTCCGTGGTGACGGTTTCCGCCCAGGGGCGCCCGAGCCAAGCCTGATGGCCGCCCAAAGCATTGGATAACTCCTGATTGCTGAAGGCAATATCGCGAATGACGCCCTGGTCATCCACCACCAGCGCCATATCTGCCGCTGCCGAGACCAATGAGGCCGCGGCATCAGCATCCAAATCTCCGAGCGATTTGCGGGGGGCCAGAAAGGTTTTCACGGGAAGGCAGGACCTTTTAACGCGCGGGCCGCCTTTTCAGGGTGGCCCCGGAGGACATCAAGTGGCGACGTGATGGGTCGCATGGCGGGGCGGCCTAACTCAGCAGCCCCTCACTTCCTCGTCCTTGTAAGGCAAGCAGGGCCTCTGCCTGCAGAATGGCTTCCTCTGCATCGCGCGCGGTGGCATCGGCGCCGAGTCGCTTGACCAGAAGCGGTTCCTTCAGAATCAGCGCGCCGCCCACCAGAATGCCGATATCCGCATTGCGTGAGGCGCGGCGAATATCGCGAATCAGCTCGGCCAGGCTTTCGATATGGGTCTCACCACTGATGGAAAAGCCGATCAGACCGAAATGCTTTTCGGCAACCATGGCGATCAGCGCATCCGCATCGGCGTTGCTGTCGGTCCAGGTTTCCCAGCCGGCGCGGCGGAAGAATTGTTCCACCATCATCAGGCCAAAGCCATGTTGTTCGCCTGGGGCGGGGGCGAGCATGATACTGCGGCCTGGCCGATGCGCGATACCAAGCGGGGCGAAGCGCGGTTCCAGCGCATGGCAGATGGCATGCAGGCAGCGCAGCCCGATCGTGACTTCGGTGAAATCGGCGGTATCCTTTTCCCAGCACACGCCGAGGATCCGCGCCGCTGGCGCCAGCAAGCCAAGATAAACCTGCGTCAACGGCAAGCCGCGCGCGCAGAAGGCATCAATGAAGGTCAGCGCATTTTCAGTATTGCCGAGCCTTGCAAGTGCGGTGAAGGCCGCCACATCGCCTTCTGTCGGTGCGGCGGGATGCGGCGCTGGTGTTTCAAGCGTTCCGGCGCCAAGGGCGCGCTGCGCCAACACGAGTCGAGGGATCACCTCGGTCTCGATCACCCGCTTGAGCGACAGAGCGCTCCCTTGGTGAGAGCCGCCCCATATCACCCCAGCGAGCCCGTCCCTGCGGTCGGGGTCTGGGTCTGCCATGTCCGAGTGAGAATATAGCGTGAAACCGTTGTCGGCTTCCACATATTCCGCTTGGGCCTGACGTTCCTCATCCGTGTTCGGCTTCATAGTAGACCCCCTTATGCGGGTAGCTTCATCCTCCCGGGCGCTTAATGTCAATCAGAAAATACGTCAATCTTTCTTGACACTCCCTATCAAGCCCCATTAGGTTTCAGGACGCAGATGACTGGGAAGGGGGGTCCGAATGACCCTGGACGCCACGGTAATTCGAGGAATTCTCGCCAAAAAAGGCCAGAAGGGGTGCGTGATGGGCGCTGCCTCAAGCCGAGTCAATCGAATCGTCTCAGTCTCCGGGAGTGTCAAGAAATGCTGACAGCCGACCGCTTCACCGGTATTTTCAAGGCCTTGGACGCCAGCCCCTGGAACGCTGCGACTGGCCGGGCCAGCAAGCGCCATTCAGGCGTCAGGCGGGGGCTGGCGACGCCCCTTTACACCCCGGAGGAGCGCCGCCGACGGGATTCTACCCCCTGGACCCTTGTGCAAGGCATCCTGGCACCGGTGCAATTCCTGGTCTTTCTGGTGAGCCTTGGCCTGGTGCTGAATTACCTGGCGACCGGCGAAGGTTACGCCATTGCAACAGCTTCGATCATCACAAAAACCGCGATTCTTTACCTGATCATGGTGACGGGTTCGATTTGGGAAAAAGTGGTGTTTGGCCGTTGGTTGTTTGCGCCGGCGTTTTTCTGGGAAGATGTTTTCAGCATGTTGGTGCTGGCGCTGCACACGGCGTATTTGCTTGTGCTGGTTCTTGGCATTGGCGATGGCCGCGGGCAGATGATGTTGGCGCTGGCAGCCTATGCCGCCTATGTCGTCAATGCCGTGCAATTCCTGCTGAAGCTGCGTGCCGCGCGCCGTGAAGAAACCGGCTGGCGCGGCGGCAATGCCGGCCAGATGACATGACCCATCCGGGCGCGCCACGAGAGCCCGAAGGCATGGCGCCCGGTGCCGGCGGTTGTGCCGATACGCCCATTTTGCGTGAACGCGGTCAGCGTGAGGTTTTCTGCGGCCTGACCGGCATTATCTGGCTGCATCGCAAGATTCAGGATGCGTTTTTCCTGGTGGTCGGCAGCCGCACCTGCGCGCATCTGCTGCAATCCGCAGCCGGCGTCATGATTTTCGCCGAGCCGCGATTCGCGACCGCCATCATCGAGGAACGCGATTTGGCCGGCTTGGCGGACGCGAATGAGGAACTGGACCGCGTGGTGACGCGGCTGATCCAGCGCCGGCCCGATATCCGCATGCTGTTCCTGGTGGGGTCCTGCCCATCGGAAGTGATCAAGCTTGATCTTTCCCGCGCTGCACAGCGGCTTTCGCAACGCTTCTCACCCGACGTGCGCGTGTTGAATTACTCGGGCAGCGGCATTGAAACCACCTTCACGGAAGGTGAGGATGCCTGCCTTGCCGCCCTAGTGCCGGAAATGCCGGCCGAGCCTGGCACGGCGCGGTCCCTGCTGGTGGTGGGCGCGCTGGCCGAGGTAGTGGAAGACCAATTCATCCGGCTTTTCGCCGCCCTTGGTGTGGGGCCAGTACGTTTCTTGCCATCACGCCGCGCATCGGAATTGCCGGCAGTGGGTGAGGGGACACGCTTTCTGCTCGCGCAGCCATTCCTTGCCGGCACGGCGCGCGCCTTGGAAGCACGCGGTGCGCGCCACATTCCCGCACCATTTCCCTTGGGCGAGGAAGGCACCACCGCCTGGTTGCGCGCCGCAGCCGAGGTTTGGGGTGTGCATGAAGAACGCTTCGCGCAAGCGACCGCGCCGGGCCGCGAACGCGCACGTGCGGCACTGGCCAATCATCGCGCAACGCTTGATGGCAAGAGCATTTTCTTCTTTCCCGATTCGCAGCTTGAAGTGCCTTTGGCGCGTTTCCTGTCACGCGAATTGGGCATGATGCCCATTGAAATCGGCACGCCATATTTGCACCAGCAGCATCTGGCGCATGAATTGGCCTTGCTGCCGGCGGCGGCGAAGCTCGTGGAAGGCCAGCATGTGGATCGGCAATTGGATCGCTGCCGCGAAGCGCGGCCGGATATGAGCGTCTGCGGTCTTGGCCTTGCGAATCCTTTGGAAGCCGAGGGGTTGACCACGAAATGGTCCATTGAACTCGTCTTCTCACCCATCCAGGGATATGATCAGGCGGGTGACCTTGCGGGGCTTTTTGCGCGGCCTTTGGTCCGGCGCGAAAAGCTGATGGTCTAGCGCCATGCAGCTTGCTGTCTGGACCTATGAAGGGCCGCCGCATGTGGGGGCGATGCGCATCGCAACTGCCATGCAGGGTGTGCATTACGTGCTGCACGCGCCGCAGGGCGATACCTATGCGGATCTTCTCTTCACCATGATTGAAAGGCGCAGCAAGCGCCCGCCGGTGACTTGGACCACTTTCCAGGCGCGCGATCTGGGCGGCGATACCGCCGAGCTTTTCATGGAAGCGGCGCGTGATGCCTATGCGCGCTTCAAGCCCGAAGCCATGCTGGTGGGCGCTTCCTGCACCGCCGAGCTTATTCAGGATGATCCTGGCGGTTTGGCAAAGACACTTGGCTTGCCGGTGCCCGTGGTGCCACTGGAATTGCCCGCCTATCAGCGCAAGGAAAACTGGGGCGCGGCGGAGACGTTCTATCGCCTGGTGCGCGCCTTTGCCGGGCCGGCGCAACCCCGCGCACCGCGCGATCCAGCCCGTGCGCCGCGCTGCAATATTTTGGGGCCGACAGCACTTGGCTTTCGGCATCGCGATGATGTCACAGAAATCACAAAACTGCTGAACGGTATGGGCGTGGAAGTCGTGGTGACAGCGCCGATGGGCGCCACGCCTGCTGATTTGACCCGCCTGCATGAGGCGGATTTCAATGTTGTTCTCTACCCCGAGATCGCGCAGGTAGCGGCTGGTTATTTGCAGCGTCATTTGGGTCAGCCCTTTACGCGCATTGTGCCGATTGGCGTGGGTGCGACACGCGATTTCATGGCGGAAGTCGCATCACTTGCCGGGCTGCCGACGCCCGAAGCTGATGGAGGCGATGCGCTGCGCCTGCCCTGGTATGCGCGGTCTGTCGATTCGAATTACCTGACCGGGAAGCGCGTCTTCATTTTTGGGGACGCGACGCACGCGATTGCGGCGGCACGCATCGCGCAGCAAGAATTGGGCTTTGCCGTTGTTGGTCTTGGCACTTACAGCCGCGAATTTGGCCGCGAAATTCGCGCTGCCGCAGAGAAATATGGCTTTGAAGCGCTGATTTCCGATGATTATCTGGAAGTCGAAGAACGTATCGCTGCCCTGCAGCCCGAATTGGTGCTCGGCACGCAAATGGAACGCCATATTGCCAAGAAGCTTGGTGTTCCCTGCGCCGTGATTTCCGCGCCGGTGCATGTGCAGGATTTCCCCGCGCGCTATGCGCCGCAAATGGGTTTTGAAGGTGCCAATGTCATCTTCGATACCTGGGTGCATCCGCTTATGATGGGGCTTGAGGAACATCTGCTTGGCATGTTCCGCGAGGATTTCGAATTCCGTGATGGTGTCGCGCCGTCTCATCTCGGCCATGGACCGCAGGCTGAAACACCCGCCCTGCCGGTGAATATCGGCCCCGCGAGTTGGGCGCATGAAGCTGAGGCGGAATTGCGCAAGATCCCCTTTTTCGTGCGTGGCAAGGCACGCCGCAACACCGAACGCTTTGCCGAAGAACGCGGCATTGCCGTGATCACCCTTGAGACGCTTTACGATGCCAAAGCCCATTTCTCCCGCTGAGGCATCAGCGCCCCGCATCGTCATTGTGACGATGGATAGCCATTTTGGTGGCGCGGTGGATAAGGCGCGCGCCATGCTGCGCCGGCAAATCCCAGGGCTGGAATTGACCCTGCATGCCGCTGATGAATTCGCGGGCGATGAGGCCGCTTTGGCCGAATGCCATACGGATATCGCACGCGCCGATATCATCATTGCCGGCATGCTGTTCCTGGAAGACCATTTCAAGCTGGTGCAGGATGCCATCGCGGCGCGGCGCCTGGATTGTGATGCGCTGGTGTGCTGCCTTTCAGCGCCTGAGATCACGCGGATGACGCGGATGGGCCGGCTTGATATGGCCGCCGAAGCCAAGGGCCTCATGGGCCTTTTGAAGCGGCTGCGCGGCAAGAAGGAAGGCGGCGGCGCCAGCGGCAAGGGCCAGATGAAGATGCTGCGCGAATTGCCGAAGCTGCTGCGCTTCATCCCCGGCACGGCACAGGATCTGCGCGCGTATTTCCTGACGCTGCAATATTGGCTGGCGGGTTCTGCGGATAATCTTGCGAATATGGTGGCACTGCTGGTGCAGCGTTATGCCAAAGGCAAGCAGAAGCTTTCTGTTGCCGCACCTGTGGAATATCCGGAAACAGGGCTCTATCACCCGCGCATGAAGGGCCGGATTGGTGAAACCCTCGCGGCCCTTCCGCGGTCAGGCACGCGTGGCACGGTTGGGCTTTTGCTGCTGCGTTCTTATGTGCTGGCAGGCAATGCCAAGCATTATGATGGCATGATTGAAGCGCTTGAAGCGCGCGGGCTCAATGTCATTCCTGCCTTTGCCGCAGGGCTTGATGGTCGCCCAGCCATGGATGCCTTCTTCACGAAGGATGGCACACCCGCAATTGATGCGCTGGTGTCCCTGACGGGATTTTCGCTGGTGGGTGGCCCTGCGTATAACGATGCCCGCGCGGCGGAAGCGGCCTTGGCGAAACTTGATGTGCCCTATATCGCCGCGCATCCACTCGAATTCCAGACCATGAAGCAATGGGCCGGCAATGCGCGTGGCCTTCTGCCAGTGGAAGCAACCATGATGGTCGCCATTCCCGAATTGGATGGTGGCATCTGGCCGATGACTTTTGGTGGCCGTTGCGGCGCGGGCGGCGACGCTAATGAACGTTGCGCCGGCTGCGATGGCGTTTCCTGTGCGCGCGACATGGTGCCGCATCCCGAACGCGCCGGCACCCTCGCGGATCGTATCGCGCGGCTGGTGGCGTTGCGCCGAACCGAACGCGCCCAACGCAAAATCGCAACTGTGCTCTTCAACTTCCCGCCCAATGCCGGCACCACAGGCACCGCAGCTTATCTTGGCGTCTTTCCATCTCTGTTCAATACGCTGAAGGCCATGCAGGCAGCGGGCTATCAGGTCGAATTGCCGGAAAGCGCTGATGCCTTGCGGGAGATGGTGATCAACGGCAATCGTGACCGTTTTGGCACCACCGCCAATCTTGCTGCGCGCGTTTCCGCCGACCAGCATCTGCGTCGCACACCGTGGCTTGCCGAGATTGAGAAAAGCTGGGGACCGGCGCCTGGGCGCATTCAGACCGATGGGCGCGACATCTTCATTCTTGGTGTGCGGCTCGCCAATGTGTTTGTTGGTGTGCAGCCAGGCTTTGGCTATGAAGGCGACCCGATGCGCTTGTTGTTCGAGCAAGGTTTCGCACCAACCCATGCCTTCAGCGCCTTCTATCAATGGATCAGGCAAGATTTTGGCGCTGATGCGGTGCTGCATTTCGGCACGCATGGCGCCTTGGAATTCATGCCGGGCAAACAGGCTGGTATGTCCGCGCAATGCTGGCCTGATCGGCTGATTGGCGATTTGCCGAATTACTATCTATATGCGTCAAACAACCCATCCGAGGGCATGTTGGCCAAGCGCCGCGCCGGCGCCACGCTGATCAGTTATCTGACGCCGCCCATTTCCTCCGCCGGGCTGTATCGCGGCCTGCTTGATCTGAAGGCTTCAATAGATCGTTGGCGCGCGCTGGAACCGGATGCGGATCCGAATCAGCGCGCTGCCCTGGCCGGCCTGATCCAGGCGCAGGCAAGTGCGGTGGATTTGGCAACGGAAGAACCCGTCTGGGCCGATCCCGCGCCTGAGATTGTCAAGCTCAGCGCAAGCCTGTTGGAATTGGAATACACCCTGATCCCGCATGGCATGCATGTGGTGGGTGAGCCACCAAATGCCGAACAACGCGCGGAGATGCTGACCGCCGCCGGTGTTGCGGATGGAAGCATCAAGGCGCGTTATGATGCGCTTCTGGCTGAAGATCACGAAATTCCTTCCATCCTCCGTGCCTTGGAAGGGCGCTACATCATGCCCGCGCCCGGTGGCGATTTGCTGCGCAGCATGGATGTATTGCCCACGGGGCGGAACCTGCATGGCTTCGATCCCTTCAAGCTGCCGAGCACCTTCGCCGTGCAGGATGGCATGCGCCAGGCAGAGCGTTTGCTGGAACGCCATTTGGCCGAGGGGAATCACCTACCCGAAACCGTCGCGATGGTATTGTGGGGCACGGATAATCTGAAAACCGAAGGCGGGCCAATTGCCCAGGCGCTCGCGCTCATGGGTGCAAGGCCGCGCTATGATAGTTATGGTCGCCTCGCTGGTGCATCGCTTGTGCCACTCGCGGAATTGGGGCGTCCGCGCATTGATGTGGTGATGACGCTATCGGGCATTTTCCGTGACTTGCTGCCGTTGCAAATGAAGCTGTTGGCCGAGGCGGCGCTGCTCGCCGCGCAAGCGGAAGAGCCAGCGGAACAAAATTTCATCCGCAAGCATGCGTTGCAGCATATCGCGCAGCATGGCGGCAGTATGGAACAGGCGGCGCTGCGCGTTTTCGGCAATGCTGATGGCACTTATGGCGCGCATGTGAATTCCATGATCCATGACAGCGCCTGGAATGATGAGGATGAATTGGCGACCAGCTTTGTCCGCCGGAAGGGCTTTGCCTATGGCATGGATGGCAAGCCGGCCCGCGCGGATAACGTGTTGCAGCAGGTTTTGGCGAGTGTCGAAATCACCTATCAGAACCTGGATAGTGTTGAGGTCGGTGTCACCAGCATTGACCAGTATTTTGATATGCTGGGTGGCGTGAGCCGCGCCGTGCAAGTCGCGCGCGGTGGAAGGGCCTCGGCCATTTACATCAGCGATCAAACCCGGGGTGAGGGCAAGATCAGGACGCTATCTGAGCAGGTAACACTTGAAACCCGCACCCGCGCCCTGAACCCGAAATGGTATGAAGGCCTGTTGAAGCATGGCTATGAAGGCGTGCGCGAGATTGAAGCGCATGTGACGAATACCATGGGTTGGTCGGCGACCACGGGCCATGTCGCACCTTGGGTCTATGAACGGATCGCCGATATCTATGTGCTGGACGCCGAAATGCGTGATCGCATAGCGCGGCTGAACCCAACGGCATCTGCCAAAATCGCCAACCGCCTGATTGAGGCGCAGGAACGTCAGTACTGGAATCCCAGCGCTGATGTTCTGGCTGCGTTGCGCCAGGCAGGCGATGAGCTTGAAGATCGTATCGAAGGCATCAGTGAAGGAGTCGCGGCATGACCGTGTTGATGAGAGAGCCGCCCCGCCTGACCGGACGTCCCCGCCAGGGAGATGGTGAGGGCAGCGTACAGGTCCATATGGATGATGCCGTCTCTGGCACGACAGCCAAGGTCTTTGCTGTCTACGGCAAGGGTGGCATCGGCAAAAGTACGACTTCGTCGAACCTGTCTGTCGCCTTTTCCAAAATCGGCAAGAAGGTGCTGCAAATCGGCTGCGATCCCAAGCATGACAGCACCTTCACGCTCACAAAGCGCCTGATCCCGACCGTGATCGATGTCCTGGAATCCGTTCAGTTTCACGCTGAGGAACTGCGCGCCGAGGATTTCGTTTTTGAAGGCTATAATGGCGTTATGTGCGTTGAAGCGGGCGGTCCGCCAGCCGGCACCGGCTGTGGCGGTTATGTCGTTGGCCAAACCGTGAAACTGCTCAAGGATCATCATCTGCTGGATGACACCGATGTGGTGATTTTCGATGTATTGGGCGATGTGGTCTGTGGCGGTTTTGCAGCACCCCTGTTGCATGCCGAACGCGGCCTGGTAGTGGCCGCGAATGATTTCGACAGCATCTTTGCCATGAACCGGATCATTGCCGCCATCAAGGCGAAGTCGAAGAACTATCCCGTGCGGCTTGGTGGCGTGATTTGCAATCGCAGCGCCGCGACCGATCAGATTGATCGCTTCAATGCCGCGAGCGGTATGAAAACACTTGCCCATTTCCCGGATCTTGATGTCATTCGCCGCTCTCGCCTGAAAAAGGCAACGCTGTTTGAAATGGAAGGCTCGCCGGAGCTTGAAGCGGTGCAGGCGGAATACATTCGCCTCGCGGAATCGCTCTGGGCCGGTGCGGATGGGCTGGAAGCAGCGCCGTTGAAGGATCGTGAAATCTTTGATTTGTTGGGGTTTGATTGATGCAAACCGCGACCTATCAAAGGCGCCGCAGCCAGATCGAAACCTATTTCGATCGTACGGCCGCGGATGCCTGGGCGCGGCTGACTTCTGATGCGCCGGTCAGTGGCATTCGCGCGACTGTGCGCGCCGGCCGTGATGAAATGCGCCAGACGTTGCTATCCTGGCTGCCTGATGACCTCACCGGCAAGCGCCTGCTGGATGCCGGCTGCGGCACTGGCGCTTTTGCGATTGAGGCTGCACGGCGCGGTGCGCAGGTGGTCGCGATTGATGTCTCGCCCTCGCTCATCAAGATTGCGCGGGAACGTAGCGAAGGCCTCGCACCGGAAGGCAGCATCATCCATGAAGTGGGTGATATGCTGGATGGTCAATTCGGCATTTTTGACCATGTCGTCGCCATGGATAGCCTGATCCATTATCACCCGGATGATATGGTGCGGAGCCTGGCGAGCCTCGCGCCGCGCATCCGCCATTCTATGCTGATGACCTTTGCGCCGAAAACACCCTTGCTTGCGGCGATGCATTTCGTGGGACGCGCCTTTCCGCGTGGTGATCGTGCACCGGCGATTGAACCCGTGGCGGAGCGCAGCCTGAAGGGCCGGATCAAGGGTGAGCGGCAGCTCATGTCCTGGAATATCGGTCAGGATCGGCGCGTTTCGCGCGGCTTCTACACCTCTCATGCGTTGGAGCTTATCCGGAAATGAGCGAGGTGAATGACCGCTTGGCACGGCTTTGGACAGGGATCAGCGTGAATGTGCTGCCCTTCGCCGAAGCCAGCAGCGGTCCTTTGCCGATCAGGCGCCTGTTGCGGCTTTCGCTGTTTCAGATTTCCTGCGGCATGACGGCGGTGCTGATGGTTGGCACGCTCAATCGCGTCATGATTGTGGAAATGGGTGTGGCGGCGAGCCTGGTTGCCATCATGGTGGCGCTGCCGCTCCTATTCGCACCCTTGCGCGCCTTGATTGGGTTTCGTTCGGACTCGCATCGTTCCGTGCTGGGCTGGCGACGCGTGCCTTACCTTTGGTTGGGCACGATTATCCAATTCGGCGGCTTGGCGATGATGCCCTTTGCGCTGATCATCCTTTCCGGCGACACCTGGGCACCGCCCTGGGTGGCGCAGCTTGCTGCGGGGCTTGCCTTCCTCATGGTGGGGGCGGGCATGCATACGGTGCAGACTGTCGGGCTTGCCTTGGCGACTGATATTGTGCCGCGAGAGGCGCAGCCGAATGTCGTTACTATTCTTTCGCTGATGCAATTGATCGGCATGGTGATTTCTGCAATTGCCTTTGGCGCCTTCCTTGCGGATTTCTCGCAGATCAAACTGATCCAACTTGTGCAAGGCATGGCGGCGGCGACCCTTGTGATTAATCTGATCGCCGCCTGGAAACAGGAACCAAGACGGCCGGAACTGACGGTTGGTCGCGCCCCGGGTGATCCGGGTTTTCGTGAAAGTCTCAAGCTCTTGCGCAGGGCTGGGCCATGGGATCGGCGTTTGCTGGCGGCCGCAATGGGAACAGCCGCCTTTGGCATGCAGGATGTTTTGCTGGAGCCCTATGGCGGGCAGATCCTTGCGCTCAGCGTGGGTGCGACAACTGGCTTGACGGCGCTTTTCGCGAGTGGCGCGGTCTTGGGCTTTTTGCGTGCCGCCCCGTTGCTTGCGCGGGGGATGCATGCACAACGCGTCGCCAGTGCCGGCGCTATCGTCGGTATCTCGGGCTTCGTAATGGTGATCTTTGCCGCACCGCTTGTATCCACGCTTGTCTTCGCAGCCGGAACTGCGGCGATAGGCTTCGGGGCTGGGCTCTTTGCCCATGCAACGCTGACGGGCTGCATGCAGGCCGCACCGGAAGGTCAGATCGGTCTGACGCTTGGTGTTTGGGGCGCGGTGACAGCCACCGCCGGCGGTTTGGCTGTCGCGCTTGGCGGCGTCATTCGTGATGTCATTTCCTCTCTCGCCTCGGCCGGTGTCCTTGGTGCCGGGCTTGATGCGCCAAGCACCGGGTATGTCGGTGTTTATATCGTCGAAATCATGCTGCTGTTCATGATGCTTGCGGTCGTTGGCCCATTGCTGCGGGCCAATGATTCGGTTTCCTCAGGACCTCAACGTGATGCAGGCCGGCCGGTACTCGCCGGGCTGCAAAACCAACATGGAGCATTGCCATGACCACACCCGCAACGCCGGTCTTTCTCGATGCGGCTGCACTTTCCCTCTACATCTTCTTCGCCTTCTTCGCGGGCCTGATCTATTATCTGACGCGAGAGAACAAGCGCGAAGGCTATCCGATGATCAACGAACTGCCGGATCGTCCGGCTTTCGCGACCATGCATGGCTTTCCGGAAACACCGCCGCCGAAGGTCTTTCGGTTGCATTATCCGGAAGGTGCCACTGTTGTGCAGGGCGTGCGGCCAGAACGCGATGTCAGCGCTCAATTAATCCCAGAAGCTCCCTATCCCGGTACGGCATTCGTGCCGACTGGGGATGCGATGAAGGATGGTGTTGGCCCCGCTTCCTATGCCGACAGGGCTGATGAACCTGATTTGGCGTTTGATGATCATCAGCCGAAGATCGTGCCGCTGCGCGCTGCGCCGGGTTGGCATATTGCCCATGAAGATCCAGATCCGCGCGGTCAGCCTGTCATCACCTTGGATGGTGAAGTGGCTGCAACGACCGTTGATCTTTGGGTTGATCGTTCGGAGTATATCCTGCGCTATTTGGAAGCCGAACTTTCCAACGGGCGACGCGTTTTGGTGCCGATGTTCCTTTGTACCTTCACCGATGATGGCACGGCGCGGGTGATTTCCGTCACCGCTGCGCAATTCGCTGCAGCACCTGGCATTGCGAAGCCAGAGCAGATTACCTTGCTCGAAGAAGATCGCATTTCCGCCTATTTCGGCGGTGGTCACTTCTATGCCACGCCTGAACGCAGCGAGCCATGCCTGTGACCAAGCCAGGCCCCGCACGCCTGACCGAACACGGGCTAGAACCAATACCGGGCCTTCCGGAGGCGCTTCCGGCGGGTGAGGTTTTGCTGTGGCAAGGGGCGCCGGCTTGGACCGAAATTGCCCAACGGGTCTTCCTGATCCGTTGGGTCATGGCTTACTTTCTGCTGCTTGCAAGCTGGGATTTGCTGAATGCCGCCCTGCAGGGCAATTCCATGATAACGGCTATTGGCTCGGCAGCGATCTTGATGCTGGTGGGTAGTGTCGCAATTGGCATTCTGGCGCTGCTTGCCAAAGTAACGGCCAAGACAAGTGTCTATTCGATCACCTCACGCCGCCTTGTGCTGCGCGTGGGCGTCGCCTTGCCCATCACCATCAATATCCCGTTTGCGGCAATCGCGGGCGCGAGTTTGCGGAATCGCAAAGATGGCCATGGCGATATCGTGATGGAATTGCTCCCAAGCCATCGGATTTCCTGGATTGCCCTATGGCCCCATTGCGCCGGATGGAGTGTTGGCCGGCCAAGGCCAATGCTCCGCGGTGTGGCGAATGCGGCGGGGGTTGCCAGGATTTTGGGCGAAGCGGTTGCCAATACGGGCGGTGCGGCCATCAGCCGTGGTCAGAATGCATCAGAAGCCGAAATGCCAGGTGGCGCGACGGCGATGGCATAGGGGAAGGATGATGCAGGCCAAGGCCATAGGCGCACGCAAGGACTATATGGGCTATGGGCTCGGGGTGGTGCTGGCCGGCGTTCTTGCATTGGTCCTGTTGAATCCGGGCGAAGGCCAGCAGGCCCGCTATCAGCCGCATGAAGCGATCTTCGCGCGCAAGATTCTTTTTAGCGACCGGATCGATGGTGGCATTTCGATCCGCGATGCGGCCACCGGCCAGTTGATTGGTGAAATTCAACCTGGTGAGGGTGGCTTTGTGCGCGGGGCGCTGCGCGGGTTCATACGCGAAAGGCGCTTGGAAAATCCCGGTGCGGAAAGCCCCTTGCGGCTTGCGGCGTTGCAGGGCGGCGCCATCATTCTTGAAGACCCGGCAAGTGGTCGTTGGACGGATTTGCGCGCCTTTGGTGCGACAAATCTGCAGAGTTTTGCGGAAATATTGTTCAAGAAAAACGAGGAAGGCAAATGAACCAAGAAAGCAACAGCCGGCGGGGCCGGCGCTTTGATGTGCCCTGTACCGTCGAAATCGAACGCAGCTTCGATAGTTTCCATGCCTATGCCGTGCCTGAAGATGTGGTGCTGCGTCCCGGTGATCAGGTGATTGTCCATGGCGCACCGGCGCAGGTGGCCTTTGGTGAGAAATACAGCTTCGAAACCTCGGCCACCATTATCCGCGCGGGCTTTTTCCGCAGGCATTGGACGCAGTTTCGTTCCATTCTTGAGTTGACCGAGCTCTATCATGTGGGCTTTGAGCCGAAGGAGGCTGCATGAACGCCGTAACCCACTCCATGCGGGACAAGCTCTCGCGTGAGACGACCGAGCTTGCGCTGACCGAAACAGTCCTGTCGCCGCGCTTTTACACCACGGATTTCGCGGCAATGGACGCGATCGATGTGGAACCGGTGCGCGCCGAATGGGATCGGCTGATGGAAGAATTCCATCGTGACCCGAATAAGGGCCATTTCGTCCGTGATGAGCAATTCGATGCCTTCAAGCTCGATGATCTGCCAGAGGGTTTGCAGAAGGAATTGGTAGATTTTCTGGTCAGCAGCGTGACCGCCGAATTTTCCGGCTGTGTGCTTTATGCCGAAATCAAGAAGCGCGTGACCAACCCGGATATGCGCGAATTGTTTTCTGTCATGGCACGCGATGAAAGCCGCCATGCCGGCTTTATCAATGATGCGCTGAAGGATCTGGGGATTGGCGTTGATCTGGGCTTTCTGACACGCGCGAAGAAGTACCATTACTTCCAGCCGAAATTCATCTTCTATGCCACTTATTTGAGCGAGAAGATCGGGTATGCCCGCTACATCACCATCTTCCGCCAATTCGAACGCCACCCGGAATTGCGCTTTCATCCAATTTTCCAGTGGTTCGAAAAATGGTGCAATGATGAATTCCGCCATGGTGAGGCCTTCGCGCTGCTGATGCGCGCCAATCCGAAGCTGCTTACCGGTGTGAATGCGCTTTGGTGCCGTTTCTTCCAGCTTGCGGTTTTCGCCACCATGTATGTGCGTGATCATGGCCGGCCGGAATTCCACAAGGCGCTTGGCATGACGCCCACCGAATATGACCGGCAGGTGTTCAAGATTACGGAGGAGATTTGCCGCCAGGTATTCCCCGTAACCTTGGATGTTGATGGGCCTGGCTTCATGGAAGACATGGATCGGCTATTGCAGATATCGGAGAAAATGAGCGATGCGCGCCGGCAGGGCGGCATTGGCGGTAGGTTGCGTGAGATCGGTCTCAGCGTTTCTGCGGCGACGGTCTTTGCCAAGCTGTTTTTCCGCCGGCCAAAGAAGCATCCGTTGCCAGCCGAAATTCGCCTTTCGCCCGTTTGGTAGCAGCGCGCCATGCCAGAAAGCATGACCGCCGCCCTGATTGCCATCTTCCTTTGGTGGCTGACGACGGGTGCCATTCTTTTTGCGGTCACGACACTCGCGGCGCGGCGCATGGCACTTGCTGCTGCCGCTGGTGTCTTGCTTATTGGCGGCCTCCTCACGCTGCATCTCACAGCTGAGGAGGTGAGCGCTGCTGGCGCCTATCTTTCCTTCCTGGCGGCCTTGGCAATTTGGGGCGCGGTGGAGATCAGTTTCCTGGGGGGGCTGATCACGGGCCCCAATCGCAAGGCATTGTCATCTGATCTTACTGGTCTGCAACGCTTCTGGTCCGCAACGCGTGTCGTACTTTGGCATGAGATATTCATTCTTGCGCTGGGCTTCCTGTTGATCATCGCTTTCGCGCAGGGTCCCAACCGCATCGGTCTGATGACTTATGGCATTCTGTGGCTCATGCGGCTTAGCGCAAAGCTCAACCTGTATCTGGGTGTGCGGAATACGGGCGAGACGATGCTGCCTGCGCATCTTCGCTACATGAGCAGCTATTTCGCCCATCGGCCGATGAATGCGCTGTTTCCCTTCTCGATCACGCTCGGCACGCTCTTGAGCGCCTGGCTGTTTCACAAGGCCTTTGCGGATGGTGCGGATGCGCATCAAGCGGCCGGCTTCATGCTGATTGCGACCATCGCTTCGCTCGCTGTGATTGAGCATTGGTTTCTGATGTTGCCCTTGCCCATTGAAACGCTGTGGCGTTGGGGCCTGCGCGATAAGGATTCGCCGGCACAGACAGGAACCTGGTCTACCGACAGAAGTGGTCCTTTCGACACACGTCCCTTGAATGCGCTTTTGCTGCGAATCTCGGCTGGGGCTTTTGGTTCTGTCGAAAGCCTGAAGGGTTCGATACGATCATCCGATGGTTGGCTTGCGCTGGATTTCGCGAATGGGGTCATGCACCTGCACCGCGAAACGGCTTCAGAAGCGAAGCGGACCGGTTTCATCGTGACCGGACGGCTATTGGATATGCACGGCATTCGCTCAGAGTTTGAGAATTACGCGCTGAGGTACGGCGCATGAGAAAAAATCACGACCAAAGGCATGGCGTGGGGCCTTTTCCCGGGCAGTCATACCGGAAGCGACCTGCGCACAATCGCAAGACCTGGAAAGTCATTCTGGGCAAGGAGAATGTGACATGAATTATGAGGAATTTTTCCAGGGGCAGCTTGAGAGCCTTCGTCGTGAGGGCAGATACCGTGTCTTCGCCGATTTGGAACGCCGTCGTGGTGAATTTCCTCGCGCGACGCGCCATGACAAGGGTGTGCGTGGTGAGGTGACGGTTTGGTGTTCCAATGACTATCTTGGCATGGGCCAGCATCCTGATGTGCTGGATGCCATGCATGAAGCGCTGGATCGTTGCGGTGCAGGTGCTGGCGGTACGCGCAATATCTCAGGCACCAACCATGAACATGTGTTGCTGGAACGTGATCTGGCGGCGCTTCACGGGCGTGAATCGGCTTTGCTGTTCAATTCCGGCTATATGTCCAATTGGGCGTCGCTTTCCACACTTGGGTCGAAGCTTCCGGGATGCATCATCATTTCCGATGAGATGAACCACGCCTCCATGATTGAAGGCATGCGCCACAGCAAGGCCAAGCGAGTTCTCTTCAAGCACAATGACGTCGCCGATTTGCAGCGTGTTCTGGCAGAGCTCCCGAAATCAGCGCCGAAACTGGTTGCTTTCGAAAGCGTCTATTCCATGGATGGCGACATCGCGCCCATCAGCGATATCTGTGATGTGGCCGATGCGCATGGTGCCATGACCTATTGCGATGAAGTGCATGCGGTTGGGCTGTATGGGCAAAGCGGCGGCGGCATTACGGAACGCGATGGTGTTGCGGATCGTGTGACGGTGATTGAAGGCACGCTCGCCAAGGCGTTCGGCGTCATCGGCGGCTACATCGCCGGTAGTGCTGCCATGTGTGATTTTGTGCGGTCCTTCGCCTCCGGTTTCATTTTCTCAACGGCGTTGCCGCCGGCGATTGCAGCGGGTGCGCGCGCTGCGATACGGCATTTGCGTCAGAGCAATCTTGAACGGGAACGCTTGCATGAACGCGCCGCGACGCTCCGGCAGCGTTTGAACGCGGTTGGAGTGCCGCATCTTGACAACCTCAGCCATATTGTTCCGGTGATGGTGGGTGATCCGACACTTTGCAAAAAGCTCAGTGATACCTTGCTTGATGAGCATGGCATCTATGTGCAGCCCATCAATTATCCAACCGTGCCGCGCGGTACGGAAAGGCTGCGTATTACGCCATCGCCTGTCCATACCGATACGGATATGGATCATTTGGTTGAATCGCTGGAACGGGTTTGGGCGCAGTTTCGGTTGCGGCGGGCTGCGTGATGGATGGCGCGGTAGCAGGTTTCCGGCCGGCCAATAGGTCCGGGCCGGAAGCGCAACTCTCTCGCCGAACGGCGCAACGCCCAAGCGGAGGGAAAATCAGCAAGGCCGTCGCTTCGCCCATCCGCCCCGCCTATCCCTTCAGCGCGATTGTGGGCCAGGATGAGATGAAGCGGGCGCTGATGATTGCGGCCGTTGATCCAAGCATTGGTGGTGTGCTGGTGTTTGGGGATCGCGGTACTGGCAAATCCACAGCGGTGCGTTCTCTTGCCGCGCTATTGCCGGAAATGGCAGTGGTTGCTGGCTGTCCTTTTGCCTGCGATCCGGCGGCACCGCTTGCATCCTGTTCGCACTGCAGTGCCCTGCCAAAGGGCAGGAAACCGGAAAAGCGCATGGTTCCAGTGCCCGTGGTCGATTTGCCGCTTGGTACAACGGAAGATCGTCTGGCGGGTGCGCTTGATATCGAAAGGGCTTTGGCGCAGGGCGTGAAGGCTTTCGAGCCCGGGCTGCTTGCCGCTGCGCATCGCGGTTTCCTCTATATCGATGAGGTGAACCTGCTTGAGGATCATCTGGTTGATCTTCTGCTGGATGTCGCGGCATCGGGTGAGAATGTCGTGGAGCGGGAAGGCATCAGCCTGCGTCATCCGGCGCGCTTTGTGCTTATAGGAAGCGGTAACCCTGAAGAAGGGGAATTGCGCCCGCAATTGCTGGATCGCTTTGGGCTTTCGGTTGAAGTTTCAACACCAAAGGATCTTGCCAGCCGTGTTGAAGTTGTCTGCCGGCGTGATGCCTATGACCGGGATGCCCCTGGCTTCATGAAACAATGGGCGAAGGAGGAGGCGCGCACGCGTGAGACAATCCTGGCCGGGCGCAAGCGGTTGAGTTCAGTCACCTTGCCCCTTGGTACGATTGAACAGGCCGCCACGCTTTGCATGGCGCTCGGTACGGATGGCTTGCGTGGTGAATTGACCCTGGTGCGCGCAGCACGCGCGCTGGCAGCGCTTGACGGCGATTTGGAAGTGAGAACGGTGCATCTGCGGAGCGTTGCGGCTTCCGCGCTGCGGCATCGGCTGCGGCGGAACCCCCTTGATGAAACCGTCGCGACAACGCGTGTCGAAAAGGCACTCGAAGACGTTTTCGGGGCATGAGGATGCAGCGCCGGAGCCCCATGGGATGAGCGGTCTGGCCTCCAGAAGCGTCGATGCAAAACGCAGTGAAGATGCGCGGATGGAGAGTGCTGCGTCGCGGGTGGCGGCGCTGCTGGCAATTGATCCTGCGGGTCTTGCGGGCGCCGTGCTGCGCGGGCCTGCTGATCCAAAGCGGGATGAATGGCTTGATGCCTTGCGCAAGCTTCTGCCGGCCGGTGTGCCCTGGCGGCGCGTGCCCTTGGGCATCGGCGATGGCCGCCTGCTGGGTGGGCTTGATCTCGCTGCAAGCCTGAGTGCCGGACGACCCATTGCGCAAGCTGGCCTGCTGGCTGAAGCGGATGGCGGCATGATCATTCTGCCCATGGCTGAACGCGTGGAAAGCCAATTGATTGCGCGCATCGCCGCGGTGCTGGATAGCGGCGTATTGCAGATCGCGCGTGAGGGTATTTCCATGGCGCGCGCGACGCAATTTGGTGTCATTGCCCTTGATGATGGTGTGGGCGATGACGAGCAGGTGACCGAAGCACTTTCAGATCGCCTGGCTTTCCGGATCGAGTTTGACCCGGCCGCCTTGCAGCGCGCAGCGCCTGTCATGCCGACGCGTGTGGAGATTGAGGCAGCGCGGCGGCGCCTCACGCAGGTGAGGATACCGGCTGATCTGCCGCAAGCCTTTTGCGCGGCGGCCTCGGCGCTTGGCATCCCATCCTTGCGGGCGCCTGTTTTTGCGCTGCGTTGCGCACGTGCTGCCGCAGCCCTTGCGGGGCGCATGGAAGTAACGCACGAAGATGCTGCGCTTGCTGCGCAACTCATCCTGGCACCGCGCGCACGGCAAGTACCTGAAGCACCCGCTGAAGAACCGGAACAACCGCCCGAGCAACAGCAAGAATCTTCCGATGCTGAGACGCAACAGCCGGAAGAACAGCCATCTCTGGAAGACCTGGTGCTTGCGGCGGCGCAGGCGAGCCTTCCGGCGGGGTTGCTTGCGGGGCTTGGTGTTGCGGCAGGGCAAATGGCGCGGCAGGCGGCTGCTTCTGGCAGATCCGGCATGATGCGCCGTTCAGCGCAGCGTGGCCGGCCGATTGGCGCGCGCCCGGCGGCATGGCGTGCGGGGTTGCGTTTGGCCTTGGTGGAAACGCTGCGTGTCGCCGCGCCCTGGCAGGAATATCGCCGGCGTGAAAAGCCGCATCACGCGGCCCTTGTGCATATCAGAAGGGAAGATGTGCGCATCCGCCGCTATAAGCAGAACAGCGAAACCACCACGATATTTTTGGTGGATGCGTCAGGGTCTGCGGCCTTGCATCGGCTAGCGGAAGCCAAGGGCGCGGTGGAATTGCTGCTCGCGGATTGTTATGTGCGCCGTGATCGTGTTGCGGTGATTGCCTTCCGTGGCCGTGGCGCGGAAGTATTGCTTGAACCAACTCATTCCCTGGTGCGCGCCAAGCGCAGCCTGGCTGCCTTGCCAGGGGGCGGGGGCACACCGCTCGCCGCTGGGATCGTGGCTGGCTATGCAATGGCAGAAGCCAGCCGCAAGCGTGGGCAGACGCCGGTGATTGTTGCGCTGACTGATGGTCGCGCCAATGTGACGCGTGATGGTTTGGGCGGGCGCGCTGTGGCGGAATCGGAAGCGCTTGAATCGGCCCGCTTGTTCAGGGCTTCTGGCATTGCTGCGCTGCTGATTGATACGGCGCCACGGCCGCAGCCTTTTTCACGAGACCTCGCCTCTGCCATGGGCGCGCGCTATGTGCCGCTGCCTTTTGCCGATGCGGCACGCATGTCAGCCACCGTACGCCAAGCGGCGCGCGCGCCAGCCTCGGGCCCCTGATGCCATGGCCGCTTCCGGAGACTTTCCGATCTGGGAGAAAGATGGCTGCGATTGGCCTAATCGCGATTCGAGCCAATTTGTCGAAGCCGGCGGGCTTCATTGGCATGTGCAGCGCATGGGGCAGGGGCCTTGCCTGTTGTTGCTGCATGGTACGGCGGCGGCCACGCATAGTTGGCGCGATTTGGCGCCCATTCTCGCCCCCCATTTCACGCTGATCGCGCCTGATCTGCCGGGGCATGGCTTCACATCCAGCCTGCCGCAGGCGCGGGTTTCACTTGCGGGTTTTTCGGAAGCTTTGGATGCATTGCTGAAGAGGCTGCAGCTTTCGCCTGATATGGTGCTGGGCCATTCGGCAGGTGCGGCGATTGCGCTCCGCATGGCGTTGAATGGTACCATCGCGCCGCGCGCCATCTTCAGCCTGAATGGTGCCTTGCTGCCCTTGGGTGATGAGCATGCGGCTTTCTTCACCCGCGCTGCTCGGGTCATGGTGGGGCTGCCCTTTGTATCCAAGCTTTGCGCCTGGCGTGCCTCAAAGCACGAAGTGGCGGCCAAGCTCTTGCGCGATACGGGGTCCGATATTGGGCCGCGCGGCGTGCAGTTGTATACGCGGCTCTTTGGTTATCCTGGCCATATTCGCGCCGCGCTCATGATGATGGCGCAATGGGAATTGCGCCCCTTGCTGCGTGATCTGCCGCGCCTCACGCCATCACTTGTGCTGTTGGTCGGTAGCCGGGATCGCGCCGTGCCGCCCATGCAGGCGCGCCGCATCCAGGCCATTCTTCCCTCTGCGCGCATCATCACCCTGGAAGGGCTGGGTCATTTGGCGCATGAGGAAGCGCCGCAACGTGTCGCGGATACGCTGTTCAAGGAATGGTCCTATCTTGAACAGCATGTGACCGGGGCGGCGGCATGAGCTTCGATACCGTTCTTCCCCCATCCTATGCAAAACGCATCGAATTGAATGATGAGGTGCATGCGCGTCCGCCGGAGATCCTGTTTACCCCCGGCCGCGTTTCGCAGATTGCGCTACTGCCGAGCACCGATGAAGCGCGCGATGCGCCCTGGGCCGCACTTTGCGCGCTGGCTCAGCGCTTTTCCGTGCCGGCCCCGGCGCCCGGTGCCAATCATTACAGTGCGGATTTCGGCCCCTTTCGCCTGAAATGGGAAAGGCATGGTGAATTCAGCCGCTTCATGGTGGTGGTCGCGGGCGCAGAGCCTGAACCTTTCGCTGCGGCGGCGATCCATGCCTTGCCGGCGGAATGGCTGAAAGCCTTGCCTGGGCAGGTGATTGCCGCGGCCCATGTCACATTGCTGGCTTCCAAGGAAGTGCCGCTGGCCATCAGTGAAATCTCGCGGCGCTATTTTCGTGATCACATGCTGGTGGGTGGTCCGCTCGCTGGCGGCCAGGCACATGCCTTCACGGATTTTCGTATCCAGGATGATGGTTTCAGCCGTTTCCTGATTTATGATGGCGGCATGTCGCCTTATCAGGCGGGGCGGCTTACGCAGCGCCTGCTTGAGATGGAAACCTACCGCATCATGGCGCTGCTGGCGCTGCCGGTGGCGCAGGAAGTGGCGCCGCAAATTGGTGCGCATGAACGTGAGTTGGCGGAAATCAGCGCGGCGCTGGTGGAAGCGCAGGAAGCGGATGAACCGTTGCTGCTGCAACGCCTGACGCGCATGGCGGCCGAAGCGGAAAGCCGCGAATCGCGCCATCGTTTCCGCTTTTCCGCTGCCGCCGCCTATTACGAATTGGTCCGCAACCGCATTCAGGAATTGCGTGAATTGCGCATGGAAGGCATGCAGACCTTCGGCGAATTCACCGAACGTCGCTTGGCGCCGGCCATGAATACCTGCCAGGCGGTCGCCGCGCGGCAGGAAATGCTCTCCCAACGCGTGGCGCGTGCGACGCAGCTACTTTCCACGCGCGTGGACATCACGCGAGAGCGGCAGAACCAGGCGCTGCTCGCTTCCATGGAACGGCGCGCGCGCCAGCAAGTAAAATTGCAGCAGGCCGTGGAAGGTTTTTCGGTTGCGGCCATCACTTATTATGTGGTTGGGCTCGTTTCCTACTTGGCCAAGGGTCTGGCGACATCAGGCTATGCCCTGCGCGAGGAAATTGCCACCAGCATCGCCATTCCTGTGATCGCAGTGGCCGTAGCACTTGGGATGCGTCGCTTCCGGCGCCGGACGCGTGATCATGACTGAAGCAATCAAGAAAATTCATCCGTATGGGAGGGGCGCATGTCTGGACTGACCGGCATTTCGGCTGAAGATCTTGCGGCCTGCAACAAGCTGCTTGCGGGCGGTTCCAAAAGCTTCCGCGCCGCATCCTTCCTTCTGCCGCGCCGCATCGCCGCCCCGGCTGCCGCACTTTACGCCTTTTGCCGTGTTGCGGATGACGCGATTGACATGAGCGATGACCCATCAGCCTCGCTCAATCTTTTGCATCAGCGCCTTGATGGTGCCTATGCCGGGCGGCCTTGGGATCATGTGGCGGATCGCGCTTTTGCAGCGGTAGTTGAGCAATATGGCGTCCCGCGCGCCCTGCCGGCGGCGCTGCTGGAAGGCTTTGCATGGGATGCAGAGGGCCGATTTTACGAAGATATCGCCGCGCTTGAATCCTATGCCGCGCGCGTTGCAGCGACTGTTGGCGCGATGATGACGCTGCTGATGGGCGTGCGTTCGCCGGAAGCGATTGCGCGCGCCTGCGATCTTGGCCTTGCCATGCAGTTGACCAATATTGCCCGTGATGTCGGCGAAGATGCCAAGGCAGGGCGTGTCTATCTTCCCCAATCCTGGCTGGCTGAGGAAGGGCTTTCGGCGGAAGGGCTGATCGCCAATCCGGCTTTTTCGCCCGCGCTGGGGCGCGTGGTGGCGCGGCTGTTGGGGGCCGCGGAAGCGCATTATCGCCGCGCCTGGCCGGGCATTGCGTTGCTGCCTTGGGATTGCCGCCCAGGCATTGGCGCCGCGCGCCTAGTCTATGCCGAAATCGGTCGAGAAGTTGAACGCCAGGGCCTTGATTCCGTCTCTCGCCGTGCGGTGGTGTCAGGCCGGCGCAAGGCTTGGCTTTTGGCGCGTGCTGCTGGCGCGCTGGCTGCGCAGCAGGATGGCGCGGATGAAGCGCCATCAGCCGCCACGCGCTTTCTGGTGGATGCGGTGCGCGCAGCCCCCGCACCCGAAGGGCCGCCGCTTGGCGCTGGCTACGGCGAAAGGCTGGTTTGGGCGCTGGAATTGATGGACCGCGCGGATCGTGACACGCGATTTGCGGCGCGTGCGTGAAAAAGCCTTGACATAAGTGTCAAGATAACTGGACAATAAAAAAAGTAGCAAAAAACTTACACTAGGCTGCCGCGATAGGCTCGCGCCACCCTTCCGGAGGTCCCGCATGGACGCCTTGGCCCGTATTGAGAGCAGCCTCGCAGACGCGGTGCTCTCCGCCGAGACGAGCGGCACCCCGCCCCGCCTCGCCGCCGCGCTGCGGCACGCGGTTTTCCCGAAAGGGGCGCGCATTCGCCCCCGGCTAACCCTCGCAGTTGCTGCTGCTTGCGGTGATGACCAGCCAAGGCTTGCCAGCGCTGCTGCGTCGGCGATTGAACTGCTGCATTGCGCCAGCCTGGTGCATGATGACCTGCCCTGTTTTGATGATGCGGATATGCGCCGGGGCCGGCCTTCTGTGCATCGCGCCTTTGGCGAACCCCTTGCGGTGCTCGCCGGGGATGCCTTGATTGTTCTGGCCTTCCAAACTGTGGCGCGCGCTGGCTGCGCCGCGCCGGAACGGCTTGGCCCCGTGATCAATGCCATTGGCGATGGCGTAGGCGTGCCCTTTGGCATTGTTGCCGGGCAGGCCTGGGAATGCGAACCGCGCGCCGATCTTTCCGAATATCAGCGGCAAAAGACCGGCGCGCTTTTCGCCGCCGCATCGGTTGCCGGCGCTGCGGCGGCAGGTGTCGCCGACGCCGAAGCCTGGCGCTTACTGGGGGATCGGCTGGGTGAGGCGTTCCAGGTGGCGGATGATTTGCGCGATGCCGTGGAAGATGAAGCCAGCATCGGCAAGCCTGTTGGGCGCGATAAGGCATTGGGCCGGCCATCCGCCGTGCTGCAATTGGGCCTGGATGGCGCGGTCGCGCGGCTGAAGACGCTGGCGAATGCGGCGGTGGAGGCGATTCCTGCCTGCCCTGGCCGCACCTTGCTGCGCGCGGCCATGCTGGATGAAGTGGGGCGGCTTTTGCCGCGCAAGCTGGCCGCGGCCTGAACCATGGCGAGGGCCATGCCGCTGCCCCCGCAAAGGGCTGACGGGGATCAGGGGTTGTCCTGGTCTGATCGTTTCAGCGCTTGGCGCGAATCACTGACGGCGCGTCCTGGCTTCCGTGCCTGGGCCGCGCGTTTTCCGTTGACCCGCCCGCTGGCGCGGCGCCGCGCGCGGGAATTATTCGATCTCTGCGCTGGCTTTGTCTATTCGCAGGTGCTGGCCGCCTGTGTGCGGCTGAAACTGTTTGAGGCTTTGCACGAAGCCCCGGCGGAAGAACGCGCCTTGGCGGCGCGACTCGGGCTTTCGCCTGAAGCCATGAGCCGGCTTTTGGTGGCGGCCGAATCGCTCCGGCTGGTGCGCCGGCGGGCGGATGGCGCCTGGGCGCTTGGCGAATTGGGCGCGGCCATGATCGGCAATCCGGGGATTGCCGCCATGGTGGAACACCACGCGATGCTCTACGCGGATTTGGCCGATCCGGTGGAATTGCTCCGCCGCGAAAGGGGCGGCACGGCTTTGGCGCAGTATTGGGCCTATGCCGGCGCCGCGCAGCCGGGGGCGCTGCCGGGCGAAAAAGTAGCCGATTACACGGCCTTGATGGCGGCCAGCCAGCCCATGGTGGCGCAGGAAGTCTTGGCGGCTTACCGCTTCGGCGCCCATCGACGGCTGATGGATGTGGGCGGCGGCAGCGGCGCCTTTCTGACCGCTGTCGGCAAGGCAACCCCAGCTCTGGATCTGTTGCTGTTCGACCTGCCGGCGGTGGCCGAACAGGGCCGCCAACGCTTTGCCCGGGAAGGGCTTTCCGATCGCGCCATGGCGATGGGCGGGGATTTCACGACCGATTCGCTACCCCTGGGCGCCGATATCATCAGCCTGGTGCGCGTACTGCACGACCATGATGATGATGTGGTGCAAGCCCTGCTGCGGCGTGTGCGCGCGGCCCTGCCCAAGGGCGGGCGAGTGCTGATTGCCGAACCGATGGCCGGCACCGCCGGGGCCGAGCCCATGGGCGGCGCCTATTTCGGCTTTTACCTGCTGGCGATGGGCAGGGGTCGCCCGCGCCGGCCGGATGAACTGGCCGCGATGCTGGCCGCCGCCGGCTTCAGCGGCGCGCGCTTGCTGCCCACCGATACGCCGCTGTTGACCCGCGTGATGCAGGCCGATGCCGCCGGTTGAACTGGTCTGACTAATTTATTGTCAATTTAACTTGACAGAGACACGCGTCACATTAGAGTTACAAAACCCAAGGGGGAGTCCAAGAGTGGAAACACTCGCTATCCTGCTCAGCGCACCCGAACAGCTTTCGCTGTCGCGACTGAAATTGACGCCGCCCGGCGCGCAGGATGTTGTTGTTGACATTGATTGGAGCGGTATCAGTACTGGAACGGAACGTCTGCTCTGGTCCGGGCGCATGCCGCCCTTCCCCGGCATGGGTTATCCGCTGGTGCCAGGTTACGAATCGGTGGGCCGCATTGTGCAGGCCGGCGCGGAAGCGGGCAGGGCACTTGGTGAGGCGGTCTTCGTGCCTGGCGCGCGCTGCTTTGGTGATGTGCGCGGGCTTTTTGGTGGCGCTGCGGCGCGCCTGGTGGTGCCGGCGGCGCGCGTGACGCCGGTGGATGCCGCGCTTGGTGCGGATGCGGTTTTATTGGCGCTGGCCGCCACCGCGCATCACGCCATGGTTCTGCCGCATGGTGCGATTCCTGAATTGATCATTGGCCATGGTGTGCTGGGGCGCTTGCTGGCGCGCATCATCATCGCCGCCGGCCATCCCGCGCCGATGGTTTGGGAAAGCAATGCGGCGCGGCGCGACGGCGCGCATGGCTATGTTGTGTGTGATCCGGCCGAAGATGCGCGTCGCGATTATCGCGCGATTTGTGATGTCAGCGGTGATGCTGCGCTATTGGATGCGCTGATCACGCGCTTGGCGCCTGGTGGTGTGGTGACGCTGGCGGGTTTCTATAGCGCGCCGCTTTCCTTCGCCTTTCCGCCCGCCTTCATGCGTGAAGCGCGAATCGCCATCGCTGCCGAATGGAAGCAACCCGATTTGGATGCGGTGAATGCGCTGATTGCCGCGCGCCGGCTTTCGTTGGCGGGGCTGATTACGCATCACGCCGCCGCTGATGACGCGCCCGAAGCCTATCGTCAGGCTTTCGAAGATCCTGCCTGCCTCAAAATGGTTCTGGACTGGAGAAACAAACAATGAATGCTGTCCCGGGGAAGCCAAGCGGTCCTTCTATCAATGGCATGCGCGATGCGCTGCGCGCGGAAGCGGCGGCGCCGCTTGATCCGGTGCAGACATCACCGGCGGCCAAGAAAACGCAGATCATTGCCATTTATGGCAAGGGTGGCATCGGCAAATCATTCACGCTCGCGAACCTCAGCTACATGATGGCGCAGCAGGGCAAGCGCGTGTTGCTGATTGGCTGCGACCCGAAAAGCGATACCACATCGCTTCTGTTTGGCGGGCGGTCCTGCCCGACCATCATTGAAACATCATCGAAGAAGAAAGCCGCTGGTGAGGCCGTTGCCATCGGCGATGTCTGCTTCAAGCGCGATGGTGTTTTCGCCATGGAATTAGGCGGCCCGGAAGTGGGCCGCGGTTGCGGTGGGCGCGGCATCATCCATGGCTTCGAATTGCTGGAAAAGCTTGGCTTTCATCAATGGGATTTTGACTACGTCCTGCTCGACTTTTTGGGCGATGTGGTCTGCGGCGGTTTCGGTCTGCCGATTGCGCGCGACATGTGCCAGAAGGTGATTGTGGTTGGGTCGAATGACCTGCAATCGCTCTATGTCGCGAATAATGTGTGTTCCGCGGTGGAGTATTTCCGCAAGCTTGGCGGCAATGTCGGCGTGGCCGGCATGGTCATCAACAAGGATGATGGCACGGGTGAAGCCCATGCCTTCGCCGCTGAAGCTGGCATTCCCGTACTCGCCGCCATTCCGGCGGATGAAGATATTCGTCGCAAATCGGCGAATTACGAAATCATCGGCAAGCCGGGTGGTCGCTGGGCTTCGGTATTCGAGCAGCTCGCGGTTCAGGTAGCGGAAGCGCCGCCGCTGCGCCCCACGCCTTTGAGCCAGGAAAACCTGCTTGGCCTGTTCAAGGGCGAAGCCGTGGGCCGTGGCGTAGTGCTGAATCCCGCCACCATGGAAGACATGTGCGCCGCTGAAGTGCTGAACAAGCCATCCCTTGAAGTGGTGTATGAGGGCGTCTGAGGGCATGGACACGCTTCCCCCTCCTTCGCCGCCTGCTGCCGCTGAAGGCGCTGCCTGCCATGGCGGGCGGGAAACGCTGGAAGCTGCCGCGTGTGCTGCTGGCAAATCCGAAGTGATGGATAAGCTCGCCGCTGATTATCCGCGCGGGCCGCATGACCAGCCGCAATCCATGTGCCCGGCCTTTGGGTCTTTGCGCGTTGGTTTGCGCATGCGCCGCGTTGCGACTATCCTTTCCGGTAGTGCTTGCTGCGTTTATGGGCTGACTTTCACAAGCCATTTCTATGGCGCGCGCCGCACGGTGGGCTATGTGCCCTTCAATTCGGAAACCCTCGTCACCGGCAAGCTTTTCGAGGATATTCGCGACGCGGTACATGATCTGGCGAAGCCAGAGGATTATGACGCGGTCATCGTCACCAATCTCTGCGTGCCCACAGCTTCGGGCGTACCGCTTGACCTGCTGCCGAAGCAAATCAATGGCGTGCGCGTCATTGGAATTGATGTGCCGGGCTTTGGTGTGCCGACCCATGCAGAAGCCAAGGATGTGCTGGCGGGCGCCATGCTGCGCTACGCACGCAATGAGGCTGAGGCTGGTCCAGTGGCACGGCCACGCGATTACGCACTGGATCAACGCAGCATCGCGGTGATTGGCGAGTTGTTCCCCGCCGATCCGCCGGGCATTGGTGCGTTGATCCAGCCCATGGGGCTGACGCTGGCGCCGCAAACCCCAGCGCGGGAATGGCGCGATCTTTACGCGGCTTTGGATAGCGTGGCGGTGGCGGCGGTTCATCCCTTCTACACTGCCAGCATTCGCGAATTCCGCGCCGCTGGGCGGCCTGTGGTTGGTTCCGCACCGGTGGGCGTGGAAGGCACTGATGCCTGGCTTTCTGCCATTGGCGCCGCAGCGGGCGTGAAGCCTTCCGAAATCGAGGCCGCCAAGGCACGCGCATTGCCTGCCATTCGCGGCGCACTCGCGGGTAATCCGGTGAAGGCGCGCATTACAGTTTCCGGCTATGAAGGCTCGGAATTACTGGTGGCGCGCTTGCTGATCGAAGCGGGCGCTGAAGTGCCTTATGTCGGTACTGCTGCGCCACGCACGGAATGGAGTGCGGCGGACCGCGAATGGCTCGAAGCGCATGGTTGCAATGTGCAGTATCGCGCGAGCCTGGAACAGGACATCGCCGCGATGAAGGAAGCGCGGCCCGATCTGGCGCTTGGCACAACACCCTTGGTGCAGAAAGCCAAGGAAATGGGCACGCCTGCGCTGTACTTCACCAATATGGTTTCGGCGCGGCCATTATTTGGCCCTGCGGGTGCGGCTTCCATGGCGGGTATTGTCGCAGCGCAGACCAATGGGCGCGAACGTTTCTCGCGCATGGTGTCGTTCTTTGAAGGCGTCGGCACACCTGATGGCGCCGGCTATGGCTTCCGAGACAAGCCAAGCGATCCCCCTGGTTTTCGCGAACGTCAGCGCAAGCTGCGCGCCGCCAAGGCCAAGGCCGAAGAAGCGGTGGGGACCTGAGCATGCTTG
>JADCEX010000278.1 GCA_020249825.1 Roseomonas sp. | reverse complement strand
CATGAAACCCGCGTGGTTTCCGCCCATCGCACGCCGGAACGCCTGTTTGATTATGCGAAGCAAGCGGCGGGCAGGGGCCTTCGCGTGATCATCGCGGGTGCCGGCGGGGCAGCGCATCTGCCCGGTATGGCCGCTTCCATGACGCATCTGCCCGTGCTTGGCGTGCCGGTACAAAGCGCAGCCTTGGCTGGCGTTGATAGCCTGCTGTCCATTGTGCAAATGCCGGCGGGCGTGCCGGTGGGCACACTCGCCATCGGGCGGGCGGGGGCGGTGAATGCGGCTTTGCTCGCCGCTTCCATCCTTGCCTTGAATGATTCGGCGCTGGCTGATCGCCTGATCGCTTGGCGCGCGGCGCAGACCGAAAGCGTGCCGGAGAGCCCGGTATGACCCCTCTGCCGCCCGGCGCCATGCTGGGCATTCTGGGCGGCGGGCAGCTTGGGCGCATGTCCGCCATTGCAGCGGCGCGGCTTGGCTATCGCTGCCATATCTATGCCCCAGGCGCGGATGAACCCGGCATGCAAGTGGCCGCCGCGCGCACAATCGCCGCCTATGAAGACCATGAGGCTTTGGCCCGATTCGCGTCTCAGGTGGATGTTGTCACCTTCGAATTCGAAAATGTCCCGGCCGCAACGGTGGAAATCCTGGCCCGGCGCGTGACCTGCCGGCCCGGCGAAAGGGCGCTCGGCATTTGTCAGGATCGCTTGCGGGAAAAGGCGTTTCTGGAAGGGATCGGCGTGCCCGTTGCCCCCTGGCGCGCGGTGCGCACGGAAGCCGAATTGCAAGCGGCGGCGGCCGAAATAGGGCTGCCTGCCGTCCTGAAAACGACGCGGCTTGGCTATGATGGTCGCGGCCAGGCGGTGCTGAGGCACCCCGATGATCTCGCCTCCGCCTGGGCAAGGCTCGCGCCCCGCCCGCTGATCCTGGAAGGCTTTGTCCCCTTCACGCTGGAGCTTTCCGCCATTGCCGCGCGCGGCGCGGATGGGGCGCTGGCCGTGTTTGACGCGACCGAAAACGCGCATCGGCACCATATCCTCGATATCGGCTATGCGCCGGCGCGGGTGGCGCCAGCGATTGCCGCGGCGGCGCGCGAACATGTTGCCGCGGTAGCACGCGGGCTTGATCTGGTGGGGCTGGTGGCGCTGGAGATGTTCCTGCTGCCCGATGGCCGGCTGATCGGCAATGAAATCGCGCCCCGGCCGCATAATTCCGGGCATTGGACCATGGATGCCTGCACCACTTCCCAATTCGAACAGCATATTCGTGCGGTCGTCGGGCTGCCGCTCGGCGTGCCGGATCGCCACCATGATGCGGTGATGCGCAATCTGATCGGGCCTGAAGGCATGGCTGCCTGGCCAGGGCTGCAAGGGCAGCGGGGGATTGCCCCACATCTTTATGGCAAGGCGGAAGCCCGGCCGGGGCGCAAACTGGGCCATGCCAACCGGCTTTTGCCGCTGGGCGCACTGGCCGGCATGGATGATGCGGCCGCACTTGGCCCGCTGGCGGCCATTGCAATGCAAAAATCATGAGGACCGGGGCGCTTTGGTCTTCTTTTGTTAGGAAACTGCCGGTAGTTTGAATGCCATGAACTTCGCCCGACCTACTCTTGGCATCGTTTCCGCCGCCGCCCTGACCGTCGGGCTTGGTGCAGCGGGACCGGCGCGCGCGCAATTCATCGAAGGGCCCTATATCGCCGGCGCGATTGGCATGAATTACCTCGATGACGCCAAGTTTCGCCTCGATAACAGCCTGAATCAGGGCATGACAGCGCTTGGCCAGCCCAATGGCGGGCAGCTTGGCTTTGATTATGGCGGCGTGGGCCTGCTCAGCCTTGGTTGGGGTTTCAGCAATGGCATTCGCCTTGAAATCGAAGGCAGCTACCGTAGCAATGAGGTGGATAGCGCCAATGGTGCCGCTGGCCTCGCCAGCGCCGGAGCGCATGGTGGGCGGCAGGATAGCTATGGGCTGATGGGCAATGCGCTGGTGGATCTGGTCCGCATTGGCCCCTTCCTGCCCTATGTCGGGATTGGCGCCGGGTATCTTGTCACCAGCTTCAATGATCTGAATGGCCGGCCCGGCAATGGCAGCCTGCGCCTGCGCGGTGATGATACCGGCGGCGCCTTCGCGGTACAGGGCATAGCGGGGCTTGGTTTTATCATTAATCAGGTGCCGGGCCTGACCCTGACGGCGGAATATCGCTATCTGGAAAGCCTGGGGCCAAGCATTCCCGTGAGCTACGTGAATGCATCTGGCGCCACGGTGCTGTCCGGCAAGGCGGATACGGAAAGCCGCAACCAATCCTTCCTGCTTGGCCTGCGCTACGCCTTCAATGCGCCGACTGCCGCGCCGGCGGCGGTGGCGGCACAAATTGCAGCGCGCAGTTTTCTTATCTTCTTTGATTGGAACCGCGCTGATCTGACCGCACGCGCCCGCCAGATTATCGGCGAAGCGGCGGAAGCCGCCCGCGCTCAGCCTGCGCGCATTGAAGTGGCTGGCCATGCGGATCGCACCGGCACGCCGCAATATAATGCGGCGCTATCGCGCCGCCGCGCTGAAACCGTCGCGGAAGAACTGATCAGGCGCGGCATCGCGCGCCAGGATATCAACATCACTGCCTTGGGTGAAACGCAGCCCTTGGTCGCCACTGCCGATGGCGTGCGCGAACCGCAGAACAGGCGCGTAGAAATTATCCTGAAATAATCGCGGGTTTAACGTTGGTGTTACGCAATTGGCGCAGCCCCATCGCGCCCGCCACCGCAAGCCCGCCTAGCGTGCCGATAACCCCCGCCGCATTCAGCGAAAACGCCTGCCCGAAGGCAGCGGGCAAAGGCCCTGCCAGCGCATAGCCAAGGGCGCCAAGCGCTGCCCCAAGCACCGCTCCACCAAGCACTTGCGCGCGATAGGAATCCGTCAGCAAGCGTATTGCCGCCGCTGGGCAAACCAGCATCGCCACCACCAGAATGCTGCCCACCGCTTCAAAAGCCGCGACCGCCGCTGCCGCGACCATCAAATTCAGCGCCAATTCCAACCCGCGCGCCGGCAGGCCAATCGCGGCGGCGTAATCGGGGTCGAAACACAGCAAATGCAAAGGCCGCCACAGCAGCGCGACCAGCCCTGCCAGCACGAGCGCAACCGCCGCCAGCAGAAATATCTGACGCGGCATGGAAGCAAGCGCCGCCGGATCAAGCAAGGAGGCAAAACCCTGCGCTTCCAGCCAAACCAGGCTCTCCAATTGCCCAAACAACACGCAATCAAGATCAAGATCAACGCTCCGCGCGCCGGTCGCTTCAATCAGCATCAGGCCAAGCGCAAAAAAGCTGGTGAAGACAGCGCCTGTGGCCGCGCCCGATTCCAACCGCGCGACGCGCCGCACGAGGCTGATCGCCAGCACCGCCAACAAGGCCGCCGCCAGCGCGCCGAGCAGCATCGGCAAACCCGCCCGCGCGCCGGTTATCGCAAAGCCCGCGATAATGCCGGGCAGCACGGCATGCGATAGCGCATCACCCAGCAAACTATCGCGCCTGAGCACCAGAAAAGACCCTAGCAAGCCGCATAGGCCACAGGCGAGAATGGCGGCCAGCAAGGCCGGCAGATCGAGCCTCAGAAAATCCACCACCGTCATGATCGTGGACCTAACGCATGGGGCGATGCCGGCAGCGAAGAAGGCTCTGCCAATAACCGCGTCGCCATTTCAGCCGGCAGGCCATGTTCGACCAAATCCGCCAGCCGATCCGCGCCCGCGATATCCGTGGCGCCCAGGCCGAGCAGATGAAGCTCAACCGCGCGATGCGCCCGCACCGCGCGCCGCGCAGCTGCGGCACCGCGTGGCGTGAGGTGAATCTCGCCATCCGCCCGCGCCACCAAGCCGCGCAGCCCAAGCCAAAGGGCCAGCCGCGATGCATGGGCTTCAGACCAGCCGCGCGCGGCGGCCAGCGCGGCAATCGGTGTCCAACGATCGCCCGCCGTGCCGGGGCCGGCGCCAGCGGCTTCCTGCGCTTCCCAGGCGGCACGCAGGAAATGCGATTCGGTCGCGGCAATTCGCCGGCGCGTGCGGCGCCAGGCTTCCGGCAGCACACCACGCTCTGGCGCCAGCAGCAAAGCCAAGGTGAAGAAAATCGCGCCCGCCAGAACCACCGCCGCGCCGGTGGGCCATTCCGGTTCAAAGGCAGACGCCGCCGCGCCCAAAGCCCCCGCCAGCCCGCCCAGCAAGGCGGAGACCAGCAGCAAGACCGGCAGCCGATGCGTCAGCAACCTTGCCGTCGCAGCCGGCAGAATCAGCAAAGCCACCACCAGCACCAGCCCCACCGCCTGCAAGCCTGCCACCGCGACAATCACGATCAGCCCGAGCAGCGCCAGATCCGTGCGCGCGACCGAAAGCCCCATGACGCGCGCATAGTCAGGGTCAAAACAGGCAGCGCGCAGGCGTTGAAACAGCGCGAGGCATATCAGCACACAGAAACCCGCAATGCCTCCGGCCCAAAGCGCATCTTCCGCGCGCATCGCCGCGGCCTGGCCCAGGATGAATTTGCCAAGCCCCGCCTGCGCTGCCTGCGGCATGGTCTGTACATGCGACAGCAGCGCGACGCCAAGTGCATAAAAGCTCGACAACACAATCGCGATGGCGGCGTCTTCACGAATGCGCCCGCCGCGCGTCAGTGCTTGGACTGCAAGCACGCCGAGCACGCCCGCCACCAGCGCACCCGCCAGCAAGGGCGGCAGCGCGCGTGGATTGCCGCCAAGTGTGGCGACGATCATCGCTGCCAAAACCACACCGGGCAAAGCGGCATGGCCGACCGCATCGGCCATCAGCGCGCGCCCGCGCAGCAGCGCAAAGGCGCCGACCGTGCCGCAGGCAAGCCCAAGCAAGGCGCAACCCGCCAGAACGACCAGCGTGTTATAGCCAATGCTCACCTAAGCCCGCCTTCCGCCACCGCCTGTTCCAGCACATTCAACCGCCCGCCATAGGCGCGCGCAATCGCATCCGGCGTGAAGGCGGATTTGACCGGGCCAGCGGCGACCGCGCGGCCATTCAGCAGCAGGACCTGATCGAAATAAGCCGGCACGGTTGAAAGATCATGATGCACGGCAATCACGCTCCGCCCCGTTGCCACCACGCGGCGCAGCACGGCGATGATCGCCTGTTCTGTCGCCGCATCAACCGCGGCGAAGGGCTCATCCATCAGGTAAAGATCAGCATCCTGTGCCAAAGCGCGGGCCAAGAACACGCGCTGCTGCTGCCCACCAGACAGCCGGCCAATTTGCCGATCGGCAAGATCAGCCAGCCCCACCTGATCCAGCGCGCCGCGCGCTGCTTCGCGCTCCGCTTTCGGCACGCGCCCCCACCAGCGCATACGCGGATAGCGCGACATGCACACGACATCGAGTGCGGTTGCCGGAAAATCCCAATCCACCGAAGCGCGTTGCGGCAGGTAGCCAACGCGGTTGCGCACCTCATCCAGGCTGCGGCCAAAGAAGCGCGCTTCGCCGGCGATGCTTGGGATCAGGCCGAGCGCGGCACGGAGCAGCGTGGATTTCCCCGCGCCATTCGGCCCGACAATCGCGGTCAGCCCCGGCACCGCCTGCCAGGTAATGTCCCAGAGCACCGTCTTGTCGCCATAAGCAACCGTCAGATGCGTAATCGCAAGCGGTGCGGGGGCTGAGATGCTCATGCGGTGGCAAGCCTGCCAAGCATGCCGCGTGCCGGCGCTTCCCCACCCAGGGCGCGGGCGATGGTGGTGAAGTTGTGGTCCATCATGCCGTGATAGGTGCCTTCATAGGTGTCGGGCTTGCCGAGCGAATCGGAAAATAGCGTACCGCCCAAGGCCACGCGCTGGCCACGCGCCCCTGCCCCTTCAATCAGCGCTCGCACGGCGCGATCAGGGACCGACGTTTCGGCGAATACCGCCGGAATGCGGCGATCCACCAGGCTGCGTACGATTGCTTCAATGCGCGCGAGGTTCGCTTCCGATTCGGTGGAAAGCCCCTGGATGCTGTCCACTTCCAGCCCATAGCGCCCGGCGAAATAGGCGAAGGCATCATGCGCGGTCACCAAAAGGCGCTGGCGTACCGGGATGCTCGCCATCACGCGTGCGCCATAGTCGTGCAGCACCGCCAGGCGCTGGCGGAGCGCGGCCAGATTGGCTTCAAAAACACTGGCCTGATCAGGCATCAGGCGGGCAAGTGCCATGGCGATGCTGCCGGCGGCCTCGGCCCACAGAACCGGGTCCATCCAGACATGTGGGTCGGCGGCGTCCGGATAGTCAGGATTGGCGCGCAGTTTTGCCCGCGGCAGGGTTTCGGCCACCATGACCACCGGCTTGCCATTGGCGGCGGCGCGGGCCAGCACATCGCCCATGCGGCCTTCCAGGCGGTGGCCATTGGCGAAAAGGATATCGGCAGCCAGCAGCCGCGCCGTATCGGCCCGGGTGGGGCGAAAGAGATGCGGGTCCACACCCTCATTGATCAGGGTTTCGGCGCGGATGCTGCCCCCGCCAATCTCGCGCACCAGATCGCCTACCATGGCAACAGTGGAAAGCGCGCGGGGCTGGGCACGGTTATGCGCCAGCGCAGGAAAGGGTGTCAGCGCAAAAAGCCCAAGGCCAAGGGCCCGGCGTGTAATGGCTGAACAACTGTTCATTTCTGCATATATTCCTTGTTTTTCAGTGACTTATCCTGTGGGCAAGCTTGGTCTTGCTTGCCCCTTCGTCAAGTCCTTTTCGGACCATGTCTTGCGGAAACCGACCTGCCGACGCCATGTACAGCTCTGAAATAGGGGCGATGATCCCATGCGAGGGCGTTTTCGGATTGGTGATGATTTGGTGGTTGAATTGGCCGAGACCTTTCGGCTGATGAGCGACCCGACGCGCCTTAAGATCATTCTGGCCTGCCGGGATGAACCCGCAGCGGTGAATGAAATGGCCGAGAAGCTGGGTATTTCGGCGTCGCTGGTGTCGCATCATCTGCGCCTGTTGCGTGCGGCGCGATTGTTACAGGCGGATCGTCGCGGGCGGCAGGTGTTTTATGTGGTCGGCGATGAACATATCCGGTCCATGTTGGCCGATATGGTTGACCACATCAGTGAGGAAGAAGCCGCGGAGGGAGAGGCCTGAGATGTTGGAAAATGGATTATGCCGCTTTTCCGCATCTCCGCCCTTGTGCGGTGCGGGAGGCGCCATTATGGTCCGCCCAAGTTTGGGACTCCTGGGCTGAAGGCCTTGGTGGGTCGAAGGTTAAAATCTTGAAACGGCGTGATTTTCACGACCGATAAGGGATGGGTTGATGAAGGTTTTGAAGGCAAAGTGCCGCGCATTTGGCATGGGTCGGTTTTTCGCCGGTCTGGCCGCCGTGGCGATGGGTGTGGTGCTGACGGTGCCAGCCCTGGCGGAGAGCATGGTCGGCGCGCCCGCCCCCTGGGGCATGGGCTTGCAACCCTCAGGCGGGGTGATCAAGGAACGCATCGCATCGCTGAACAGCCTGGTCTTTTTCATCATTGTCGCAATCACGATTTTCGTTCTCGTGCTGCTGGCCTATTGCGTCTGGCGCTTCAGCGCCGATCGCAACCCGGTTCCGTCCACGACCAGCCATCACACCGGGCTTGAGATTGCGTGGACAGTGATCCCGGTGCTGATCCTGGTGATCATCGCCATCCCATCCTTCCGCCTGCTCTATTTTCAGGATCGCGCGGTGGATGCGGATATGACGATCTCGGTGCAGGGGCGCCAGTGGTATTGGAATTACACCTATGTGGATCACGGGAACTTCGCCTTTGACAGCTACCCGGTCCAGGAAGCTGACCTGAAGCCGGGCCAAATCTTCAAGCTTGATGTGGATAATCAATTGGTCATTCCGGTGGGTGCGAATGTTCGCGTGCTGACCACGGGCCATGACGTGATCCATTCCTTCTTCGTGCCGGCTTTGGGTGTGCAGAAATACACAATCCCTGGGCGCACGCTGGAAACCTGGATGCGCGCGGATCGCCCCGGCGTGTTCTATGGTCAGTGTAATCAGATTTGCGGCACGAATCACTGGTTCATGCCGATTGCCGTGCGTGCCGTACCGCGTGCGGAATTCGATGCCTGGGTTGCCGATGCGCAAAAGCGTTTCGCCCGGGCTGATGGCAGTGCGCCGGTGATCGCCGCCGCGCCCGTTTCTCAGGATTCACTTCAGATCGCGGAGGCCCGCCGGTAAGGCGCGGCAGAGGGAAGACAAACATGGCAACCGCTTCGCACGCCCATCACGACGATCATCACGATCACAAGCCGGGCTTTGTGTCCCGCTGGTTCTTTTCGACGAACCATAAGGATATCGGCACGCTCTACATCATCTTCTCGCTGGTTGCGGCGGTGGTGGGGATCGGCATTTCGCTCCTGATGCGCCTGGAACTCATGTATCCCGGCATGCAGATTTTCTCTGATGGCCAGATGTGGAATGCCTATATCTCGGCCCATGGTCTGATCATGGTGTTCTTCGTGGTCATGCCGGCGCTGATTGGGGGCTTCGGCAATTGGTTCGTGCCGATCATGATCGGGGCGCCGGATATGGCCTTCCCGCGCATGAACAATATCTCCTTCTGGCTGTTGGTGCCGGCCTTCCTGCTGCTGGCGGCAAGCCTTTTCGTGGGTGAGGGCCCTGGCGCGGGCTGGACGATCTATCCGCCGCTGTCCGACAGCACCTTCCATTCCAGCCCGGCGATGGATTTGGCGCTGTTTTCGCTGCATTTGGCGGGCGCTTCGTCCATCATGGGGGCGGCCAATTTCATCACCACCATCTTCAACATGCGCGCCCCTGGCATGACGCTGCACAAGATGCCGCTGTTTGTCTGGTCCATGCTGGTCACGGCCTTCCTGCTGCTGCTGGCAGTCCCGGTGCTGGCGGGTGCGATCACCATGCTGATCACGGACCGCAATTTCGGCACGGCCTTTTTCCGCCCTGAAGGCGGTGGTGACCCGGTGCTGTTCCAGCATCTGTTCTGGTTCTTCGGCCATCCGGAAGTCTACATCATGATCCTGCCGGGCTTCGGCATCATCAGCCATGTGATTTCCACCTTCAGCCGTAAGCCGGTGTTCGGTTACCTCGGCATGGCTTACGCCATGGTGGCGATCGGCTTTGTCGGCTTCATTGTCTGGGCGCACCATATGTACACTTCCGGCATGGATGTGGACACGCGCGCCTACTTCATGGCGGCCACGATGGTGATCGCGGTGCCGACCGGGGTGAAGATCTTCTCCTGGATCGCGACCATGTGGGGCGGGTCCATCAGGATGGATACGCCCATGCTCTTCGCGGTGGGCTTCATCTTCCTCTTTACCGTGGGTGGCGTGACGGGCGTGGTGCTCGCCAATGCGGGTATCGATCAGATCCTGCACAACACCTATTACGTGGTGGCGCATTTCCATTACGTGCTGTCGCTTGGTGCGGTGTTCTCGATCTATGCCGGTTTCTATTACTGGATCGGCAAGATGTGCGGGCGGCAATATCCGGAAACGCTTGGCAAGATCCATTTCTGGATGACCTTTATCGGCGTGAACCTGACCTTCTTCCCGATGCATTTCTCGGGCAATCAGGGCATGCCGCGCCGCTATCCCGATTATCCGGAAGCCTTCTGGGGCTGGAATTTCGTCGCCTCCATCGGATCGGTCATTTCGGTCGCGTCCTTTGTCTTCTTCTTCTACATCGTCTGGGTGACGATGCGGTCCGGCGTGAAGGCTGCAGCCAATCCCTGGGGCGAAGGTGCGACCACCTTGGAATGGCAAGTGGCATCTCCGCCGCCCTTCCACACTTTTGAGGAACTTCCTCGGATGCGGTAAGGCCGCAACGTCATTGGGGTTATGATGAGCGACTCAGTCATCGAAAACGGCAAGGGGGGCGCGGCCCCCCTTCCTGTTTCCT
>JADCEX010000277.1 GCA_020249825.1 Roseomonas sp. | reverse complement strand
CTTGATGCTGTCGCTGGCGGCGATGATCGCCTGACGGATCACCGGCATGCTGGCGATCACGGCCTTGCCGAGGCCATCCAAGGTGGTCGGTACATCGCGCCAGCCGACCAGGGTCTGCCGTTCGGCAGCGACATAGCCTTCGATGCTTTGGATCGCGACCGCACGAGAAGCCTCATCCTGCGGCAGGAAGCACATGGCAACGGCGTAGCGGCCGGGCGCCGGCAGGGTCTTGCCCTGGCTTTCGGCCCAATGGCGCAGCAACTTATCAGGCATTTGGATCAGGCAGCCCGCGCCATCACCCATCAGCGGGTCAGCGCCCACCGCGCCGCGATGGTCCAGATTGACCAGGATTTGCAGGCCTTGGCGGATGATATCATTCGACTTTCGGCCCTTGATATCCGCAATGAAGCCAACGCCGCAGGCGTCATGCTCGTTCCGGGGATCATAAAGACCTTGCGCTTCGGGCAGTCCCATATCTTTCGCTCTTCAATGCTCTGCCGGGGTCAATACCCCTGGCCAATCCCCAAAACCGGGGCGAAACCCGGTCTTTAATAGAGAGTTGCGCTTTGCGCCAGCATGGTTTTCTGGCCTGCCGGGTGGCTTTCGGGCGCCGCGCTGCGGGGCCACCACGCGCCGAAGATCAACCGGGCGCAGGTGACACGGCGGCAGCGCCAGGATGGCAGGGCCAATAACCTTCAGTTTGGCGGCGCGTTAAGTTTTTTGCGCTAAATCAATGAAACGAAGTCTGGGACGACTAGATAGCTTGGCGGGCGGCCGCAGACCGCTACCGCCTTGATCTTCCGAGGAGCCCAATTTCATGCGTGCTGCTCTCCCCCTGTCAGCCATGGCGCTGACCGCCACCCTATGCCTCTCCACCGCCACCGCACAGACCGCCGATGCGCTGCGTGAGGCTTTGCTCGCGCCGCCATTCGGCTGGACCATGAGCTGGCCTCAGCCACACCCTCCATGGTCCGGCGTGGGCAATGTGATCTTCGTCATTCGCGGCGATCGCTTGGTGGCGCTGGTCGAAAACGAAACAGCCCGTGTTTCCTGCGAACGCGACGTGACCGTGACGGCGGAGGAGGTGCGGTTAGATCTCTGTCGTGAGCCGGGGCTCGTGCTGAAGCATCAGCCACAGGATAAGGAGATACCCCTGCGCGGTCGTAATCAGCTGCGATGGTTTATCCTTTACCCACGCGGCTCTTAGGCCCGCTCTTCAGGGCTGGCGGAAGCCCTGTTCCACAGGCGGAGGCTTTCGGCGGGCGGGGCAAGCCCCACCCCCAACTTTCCCTTGACGCCGCCCGCGCCGGGACGGAAAGCTTCCCCCATGGACAAGATCACCGCCGCCCTTCGGGCGAATCGCATCGTGCGCGCCGCCATGCGCCATTGCGCCCTGGCGGGCTGGGCGCCCGTTGCGCAAATGCCGCTGCCAGATAGCCGCCGCCCAGATATCATTGCGCTGACCGATGATGGCAGCTTCATCGCCATTGAGGTGAAATCCACCGCCGAGGATTACCTCTCTGACGAAAAATGGCAGGAATATCGCGACTGGTGCGACCAGCTTTATTTCGCCGTGGATACGGATTTCCCGCGTGAGATCCTGCCCGAAGATGTCGGGCTGCTGGTGACTGACAGGCTGGAAGTCGCCGTGACGCGCGAAGCGCCCTATATGCGCCTTTCACCGCCACGCCGCCGCGCGCTGTTGCACCGCTTCGCCGTGCTGGCCGCCGGCCGCCTGGCTGCCCTGCAGGACCCGGATGCAGCGCGGGAAGTGAATGCCGCGCTCAAGCTAGAATAGGCTTTCTCAGCCCTTCATCCGCGCAACGGTAGCGGTGGTGCTGTTGCCCGGCAGCAATTCGGCCAAGCGCACCTGCCCGCCATAGCCCTGCACAATTTCGGCCCCCACCACGGTTTCCACCGTGTAATCGGCGCCCTTCACCAGCACTTCGGGCTGAAACAGCCGGATCAATTCCAGCGGCGTTTCCTCGTCAAATACTGTCACGCAATCCACGGTGGCGAGTGATGCCAGCACGGCGGCGCGCGCGGCTTCATTCTGAATGGGCCGCGCCGGCCCTTTCAGGCGCTTGACGCTATCATCACTATTCAGCCCCACCACAAGCCGGTCACACCAGGACCTTGCCTGTTCCAGCAAATGCACATGGCCGGGATGCAACAGATCAAAGCAGCCATTGGTAAAGCCCACGCGCCAGCCGCGCCGGCGCCAGCGTTCCACCTGCTCAATCGCGGCGGAACGCGACATCACCTTGCGCAGCGCACCGCGTTCGGGGCCGAGTGCTTCCAGGATTTCCTCTTCCCGCGTTACCGCCGTGCCGACCTTGGCCACCGCAATGCCGGCAGCGATATTGGCCAGCCGCACCGCCACCGGCAGCGGCAGCTTGGCGCCCAACCCGGCGGCGATGGTCGCCACTACCGTATCGCCCGCGCCGGAGACATCCTGCACCTCGGCCGCTTCGGCGGGGAAATGATGCAGCTTGTCGCCTTCCAACAGCGTCATGCCGTCTTCACTGCGCGTCACCAGCACGGCGCCAAAGCCATGCGCATCGCGCAGCGCCCACAGCGCGGCGATGATGTTTTCTTCCGTATCCACCGCCATGCCTGTGGCTTCCGCCAATTCGGCGCGGTTCGGCGTGACCAGATCAGCCCCGGCATAGCGGCCATAATCGCGCCCCTTGGGGTCCACCACCACAGGCCGCCCGGCCGAGCGCGCCGCCTGGATCAGCCGCGCCGCCGTATCGCCGACCAGCACGCCCTTCCCGTAATCTGACAGCACCATCACCGTGGTGGCAGCGGCGGCGTCGCCCGCAATCCGCACCAGCCTATCCGCTAAACGAGGCTGGATCGGCGCCACTTCCTCATGATCTGCGCGCAGCATGTGCTGGCCATTGGCCAGAAAGCGCGTTTTCGTCGTGGTGGCGCGCCCGCCTTGGACCAGCAACCAGGGCTCCACCCCCTGCTGGCCGCCGATCAGGCCGGTCAGGTCACTGCCGGCCTGGTCATCGCCCACCACGGAAACAAAGGCCACTGCCGCGCCAAGGGCGGTCAGGTTGCGCACCACATTGCCGGCACCGCCCGGCATGGCGATTTCGCGTTCAACGGTCAGCACCGGCACAGGCGCTTCCGGGCTGATGCGCTGCGCCCGGCCATAGACATAGCGGTCCAGCATGGCATCGCCCACCACAAGCACCGAAGCGCGGCGAAGCTGCCGCGCCGCGGCCATCAATTCAGCGATGGGAATTTCAACCAATGGTCGATCCATGCGGGGCGCCCCTTTGCAACAATTGCGTAACCCAAGCGCCGGGTCCGGCGCAAGCGGGGGCGCGCCAAACCCCTGTTTGATCGCATTTTCCGAGCCGCCAAGTGAAGCCACTTGGCTTGAAAATACTCACGCCCCAGCCAGGGTCAGCCCTCCAATCCGAAGGGTCGGGCAATCCGTCCCGCGCCGGAACACCAGATCATTGGCGGCTGTCATATTCAGGAACATCTGTTTCAGGTTCCCGGCCACCGTGATCTCACTTACCGCTTCCGCGAGCACCCCATCACGGATCATGAAACCTGCCGCGCCGCGGCTGTAATCGCCCGTCACGCCATTCACCCCCATGCCGATCAATTCGGTGATGTAGAGCCCTTCCTTGATATCGGCCATAAGCTCTGCCGGGCTCAACTTGCCGGGGGAAAGCCAAAGATTGCTTTGCGCCGGGCCAGGCGGGCCACCTGTGCCCCGGCTGGCATGGCCGGTGGAAGCCAGGCCCAATTGTCGGGCGCTCCGCCAATCCATCACCCAGCTTGTCAGCACGCCATCCCGCACCAGGGCGCGGGCCTCACCCGGCATGCCTTCCCCATCAAAGGGGCGGGAACGCAGGCCGCGCGGGCGGGTTGGGTCGTCATGCACGGTCAAGCCCGCCGCCAGCACCTGCTGGCCCATGGAATCCTTCAAGAACGAAGTCCCCCGCGCCACCGCCGCGCCATTAATGGCCCCCAGCAAATGCCCGAGCATTGAACCCGAAACGCGCGGGTCCAGCACCACCGGAATGCGCGCAGTCTTGGCGCGCACCGGGTTCAGCCGGCGCACGGCCTTTTCCGCCGCCACGCGGCCAACCAAGGCCGGGTCTGGTAAATCGGCCAGATAGACGGATTGCCAGTAATCATAATCCCGCTCCATCCCCGTGCCCTCGCCGGCGACGGCAGTCGCGGAAATGCCGTGGGATGTGCGCGCATATTGGTCGGCGAAACCATTGGAAGCGACCAGCGCAATCTCGGTCCGCCCCCAGCCGGCGCCGGCCCCTTCGCTATTGGTGATGCCCTTCACCGCCATCGCCGCTTCTTCCGCCGCGGCGGCGCGGGCCAGCAAGGATTCAGCGCTGGGTTCGCTCGGGTCTTCCAAATCCAGCGCGCGGGCCGGGATGGCGACCGCTTCCGGCAGGCCGGCGAATGGATCTTCCGGCACCACGCGGGCCATAGCGACGGCGCGTTCCGCGAGTGCGGCAAAGCCCTTCGGGTCAGGTTCCGTGGAAGCGACAATCGCCTGGCGCTTGCCGATGAATACCCGCAAGCCAAGATCGAGACTTTCGGAGCGTTCGAGCTTCTCAATCGCCCCCAGGCGCCGATCCACGGAAAGCGAGGTTGAGGCAACCAGCAACGCATCCGCCGCATCCGCCCCGGCAGCGCGGGCGGCCTTGATCAGATCAGCAAGCGCATCCAGCCGGTTCATGCCGCAAGCTTCTCCATAATGGTGCCAAGCGATGGCACCTGCGCTGATGGCCCCATCACCGCAAGCGTCGGGCGCTGACGGAACGCCTGAGCAGCCGCCTGCTGCACCTGTTCCACGGTGACCGAGGCGATGCGCTGCTTGGTTTCCTCAATCGGGATCACGCGGCCATGTACCTGCAATTGCCGCGCAAGCTGTTCGCAGCGGCTGCCGGTGGATTCCAAGGACATCAGCAAGGAAGCGCGCAACTGCGCCTTGGCGCGGGCCAATTCATCCTCGGTCACGTCACGCTGCACCTTGAGCAATTCCTCAAGCGTCACGGGCATCAATTCCGCTGCCTCCTTTTCCCCGGTGCCAGCGTAAATCTGGAACAACCCGCCATCCTTGAAGGGCGAAGCAAAGGCATAGATGGAATAAACCAGCCCGCGTTTTTCGCGGATTTCCTGAAACAGGCGTGAAGACATGCCGCCGCCCAAAAGCGTGCCGAGTACCTGCGTTGGCCAATGCATGGGGTCGCGATAGGGCGCGGATGGAAAGCCAAGCACGATATGCACCTGGTCCAGATCGCGGTCTTCACGGAATTCACCGCCGGCATAGCGTGTGGCTTCCGGTGCGGGGATGCTGACATCCGGCAAATCGGCGAAATGCTTACCGACCAGGTCAAGCAAGGTTTCATGTTCCAGCGCACCGGCGCCGGCAATCACCATGGAAGATGGCCCGTAATTGCGGCGCATATAGCCCTTCAGCGCATCGCGCGTCATGGCCTTGATGGAATCCTCGGTGCCCAGCACGGGCCGCCCCATGGGCTGATCGGGAAAAGCCGTGGATTGGAAGTGATCAAACACGATATCGTCCGGCGTATCATTCGCCTGGCCGATTTCCTGCAAGATCACGCCACGTTCACGCTCCACTTCTTCCGGTTCGAAGGTGGAATGCGTCAGGATATCGCCGATGATATCAACGGCGAGTGCGGTGTCTTCCTTCAGCACCTTGGCGTAATAGGCGGTTTGTTCGCGCGCGGTATAGGCATTCAAATGCCCGCCGACATTCTCGATCTCCCGCGCAATCGCTGCCGCATCGCGCCGCGTGGTGCCCTTGAAGGCCATATGTTCCAGGAAGTGGGAAACGCCATTGTCTTCCGGCGTTTCATGCCGCGTGCCGACAGCGACATAAGCGCCAACGGAAACGGTTTCCACACGCGGCATGTTTTCGGAAACAATGGTCAGGCCATTATTCAGACGGGTCACGCGGACGGCTTCGGTCATGGGTGGGTTGATCTTTTCAAGCTGCATTACGACGGGCATGGGCACGAACCGCGTCTTCCACCGCGCCCAGATCATCGGGCAGGACGGAAAAGCGTTCTTCCCGATCATATAGGTCGGCCAGCCGCGCGGGCAGAGGGGGGCGCAGCCCCGTGGCGCGTTCCACCGCATCGGGGAATTTCGCCGGATGCGCGGTGGCGGCCACCACCACGGGGATGGAAGCGTCTTCCGGCGCCAAGGCGCGCGCGGCAGCGGTGCCAACCGCCGTGTGCGGGTCCGCCAAATACCCCGCCGCCTGATGCAAATGGCGGATTTCGGCGAGTGTCCCGGCATCATCCAGGGTGAAGCCCGCGAATAGCTTGGTCGCTTCCCGCCAGGCGGCATCGGCGATGGGCATCCGCCCTTCGGCGCGGAAGCGGCGCATGGCTTCCGCCGTGACGGCGCCATCGCGGCCCTGCAATTCGAACAGCAGGCGTTCGAAATTGGAGGAAACCTGGATGTCCATCGACGGCGAAAGCGATGGTTCCACCGGCCGCGCAGTCATGTCATTCGCCTTCAGGAAGCGCGCCAAAATGTCATTGCGGTTCGACCCCACAATCAGCTTCGCGACCGGCAGGCCCATGCGCATCGCGGCCCAGGCGGCCAGCACATTGCCGAAATTGCCGGTGGGCACGCTGAAGGCGACAGGCCGATCCGGCGCACCAAGTGCCAAGGCAGCCGCGACATAATAGGGAATTTGCGCCGCGATCCGCGCCCAATTGATCGAATTCACTGCCGAAAGCCGCATTTCCTGACGGAAGGGCGCGTCATTGAACATGGCCTTGACCAGATCCTGGCAGGCATCGAAATCGCCCTTGATCGCGATATTGCTGACATTTGGCGCCAGCACGCTGGTCATTTGCCGGCGCTGCACTTCGCTGGTGCGGCCTTCCGGGTGCAGGATGACGATATCAACCGCCGCGCGATCCCGGCAGGCTTCGATGGCCGCCGAACCCGTATCGCCCGAAGTCGCACCGACAATCGTCACGCGTTCGCCGCGCTTGGTCAGCACGTGATCGAACAGGGGGCCCAGCAATTGCAGCGCCATATCCTTGAAGGCCAGCGTCGGGCCATGGAACAATTCCAGCGCAAAGCAGCGCTGATCCAATTGCACCAGCGGCACAATGGCGGGATGGCCAAAGCCGGCATAAGCCTGCCTGCAAAGCTGATCGAGCGGCAGGCCAGGCCCCGCGAATAGCCCAATGATGCGCGCGGCCAATTCCGGATAGGACAGCCCGCGCATGGCGCGCCATTCGGCGGGCGAAAGGCTTGGCCATGCGCGCGGCACGAAAAGCCCGCCATCCTCGGCGAGGCCAGCCAGCAATACGCCTTCAAAATCCCGGGCCGGCGCCTGCCCGCGTGTTGAGATGTACTCCATGGCGGGAGACATAAAGGGTGCGGCGGGAAAGCGCGAGGGGCCGGGGTGGGGGCCATAGGCAAAGCCCGCGAGGAGGGTTAACCTTTCCTCATAAGAACATCCAAGAATGAGGAAGCGTCATGAGATTTCGCTTGCCCCGCCGGGCTGTTTTGTCCCTCCCGTTTGCAAGCTTGGCCGCGCCTGCCCTGGCACAAGCCTTTCCGCAGCGGAACATCACCATCATTGTCCCGTCGGCCCCTGGGGGGACGCTGGACGCTCTGGCCCGCTACTTCGGCCAGGCCATGGCGCCGCTGCTGGGCCGGTCCGTAGTGGTTGAAAATGTTGGCGGCGCCGGTGGCCTGATCGGCATGCAGCGCGCGGCGCGTGCGGAAGCCGATGGGCATACGCTGGTCTTCGGCAATATGGGCGTCATGGCGGTTGGCTATGTCCTGAACCCCAATTCGGGCTTCGATCCGCGACGCGACTTGGCACCGATTTCCATGGTGGCGGACGTGCCCATGGTTTTGGCGGCTTCCCCTCGCGGACAGATTCGCGATTTGCAGGGCCTTCTGGATCACATTCGCCGCAATGGTGACAAAGCCACTTTCGGCACTGCGGGTTCGGGCACCACAAGCCATCTTGCGCCCGGATACCTACTGCATCTCGCGGGGCTAAAGGCCACGCTTGTTTCCTACAGGGGTGCTGGTCCCGCCATGACGGATCTGGCCGCCGGGACTGTCGATGCGGTGATTGATCAGACCGTCACCATGATTCCCGCGCATCGCGGCGGAACAGCGATTGCGCTCGCGGTTTCGGCGCCGCAGCGCATTCCGCAATTGCCCGATGTGCCGAGCTTCGCCGAGGCAGGCCTGCCAGGTTTTGATCTGGTGATCTGGAACGCCTTCGCCGCCCCTGCCGGCACCCCAGCACCAGTCGTCGCGCGCTTGGCAGAGGTGCTTGAAGGCGCTCAGCAAGACCCTGTGTTGCAGGGCAGATTACGCGATCTGGCGAGCACAGCGCCTGCCCCCGCCACGCGCGGGCCAGAAGCGCTAAGGCAAAGGATCGCGGCAGACATCACCAAATGGACCGAGATCATCGGCGCATCCGGCCTCAATCGGGAATAGCGGCGCTTGCGGCATCGCGGGGGGCGCCCCCTAAACCGCCCCCGCCCCGCCCAAAATCACCGTGCTCTGCGCCGACAGCACGCCCCCATTGCCATGCACAATGGCGGTATCGTGCTTTTGCACTTGCCGCGCGCCACACTCGCCGCGGATTTGCCGCACCGCTTCAATCAACAAATAAAGCCCGTACATGCCCGGGTGGCAGTAAGACAAACCCCCGCCATTGGTATTTACCGACAAGGCGCCGCCGGGCGCGATGCGCCCATTGGCAACAAACGCACCGCCTTCGCCCTTTTTGCAAAAGCCGAGGTCTTCCAGGAACAGAATGGTATTGATGGTAAACGCATCATAAAGCTGCGCCATATCCATATCCTTGGGCCCAAGCCCCGCCGCCTGATAGGCCCGCGCGCCAGACGCAATCGCCCCCGTGCGCGTCAAATCCGGCATATTTGAAATGCTCGCATGGGTGATGCTGGTCCCGGTGCCCAGCACATAGACCGGCGGCTTTTTCAGCGCCTTCGCCCGCGCGGCGGATGTCAGCACAATGGCACCCCCGCCATCCGTCACCAGGCAGCAATCGCGCACGGTGAAGGGGTAGGACACCATCTTCGCCCCAAGCACGCCCGCGATATCCAGCGGCCTTTGATCGAAGGCCACGGGATTGAGCTGCGCCCAGCGCCGCGCCGCCACCGCCACTTCCGCCAATTCTTCCCGCGTTGTGCCGTATTCATGCATGTGCCGGTTCGCCGCCATGGCATAGGCGCTGGAAGGCATGAAGGGTTTGAAGGGCGTCTCATAAGGGTTGAATTCGCGGGGCGAGGCATTTTTCCGCCCCGCTGAGCGTTGCGTGCTGCCATAAGCAACAATCGCCACCGAACAAAGCCCCGCTTCAATCGCGGCCTGAGCATGCGCCACATGAATTTCAAAGGAGGAGCCACCGACAATGGTGGAATCCACATAAGCATCCGGCTTTTTCAGATATTCCGCGAGCGACATCGCGGATGTCCGCGCCTGCGTCGTGGCACAAAAAAGCCCATCCACATCGGCCAGCATCAGCCCCGCATCCGCCAGCGCCCGCACTGTGCCCTGCGCCATCAGATCAATTACCGACATATCCGCGGCAACGCTGCCGATATCCGATTCCGCCGCGCCCACAATGGCAACACTGCCGCGCTTCATGCTGCCCATCGCCTCAGCCCCCCAACGCCGTGAAAACCGGGATGGGTGCTTCATCATCGCCCTGATGATGCGTGCGGAACTTGACGCGCATGCCGATCTTCACCGCCATCGGGTCAATATCCTCAACCCGGCTCATCAGCCGATAGCCCTCATCCATATCCACCAGGCAGACATTGTAAGGCTCGCCCTGCGCGGGATGCACAACCGTGGTCGCATGCACCGTGCCAAGCCCCTTGGAGATTCGCCATTCCAGATCTTCGCTGCCCGTATAGGGGCAGATGATGCGCGGATAGAATACGGGTTTGCCCACACTCGGGCTGAATTGATAGGCAAGCTCGCCCCGCTGCAAATGCTCATTGTAAATGCCGAGGGGCGATTTTTTGGCGTTTTCCATCTTATCCTGCCGCATGTGTTGAACGCTGCCTCATGGCAAATCGAAACGCACCGCAATGGCGGCCGAGGCAATCACTGCCTTGTCATGCGCGCCTTCTTCCGGAACATCCAAGCCGCCCTTCACCGCGCGTGCCGTGACCACGCCGTAAGGCAGGGATTTCCGTACCGCTTCGATATCCACCTTGTCTGGCTGCTGCACGCCGATGGTCACTTCCACCTGCATGGTCTTGATATCAAGCCCAAGCGTGCGAATGAAAGCGAGCGAGGAATGATGCAAGGCATCCTGCACCGCGCGCAAAGCGGCCTTGGTGTAATCCCCGCCATGCAGATCATTGCCGCTGCCCATTTCCAGGATGATGCGCTTCAAGGCCATGGTCGGTCTCCCTCACACATCCAGGCGCACAATGGCGCAGCAATTGGCGATCACGGTGCTATTGGTGCCCTCATCATTCGGGATTTCGAGGCCGCCTTCCACCAGCGTCACGGTGCCGGTGCCGTGTGGCAGAATGGCCAGCACCTGATCCTTATCCACCAGATCCGGCTTCGGCACGCCGATCAGCACTTCAACCTGCATGGCATCAACATCCTGCCCAACCGCGGCACCGATGGTGAGCGAGTTGTGCCAAAGCGCATCGCGCAGCGCGCGCACCGCAGCCTTGGTGTAATCTGCGCCGCGAATATCGGTACCCATGCCAATTTCAAGCACCATGCGTTGCAGGGCCATGATCCTGTCCTTCCATAATTTTGTGTCAGCCTGATCCATTTCTGGCGATCAGGCCATAGCCCCCATTATCGCCCAACCAATGCCGCGATGGCTTCCAGCCCGCGATCCCGCACACCCATCTCACCCAAATGATCCAGCGTATTGAACAGGTAATCCCGGTTCGATCCCATCTGCCCGTGGCCGCCATCAATCGCGCGCGCCAGGATTTCCGCCGGCTGCTTGCCGCAATAAAGCCGACACGCCCGGTTCGCGACATAGGCAATGGCGGGAACACGTTGCCCGCTATCCAATAGCGTCAGCGGTAAAAGCTGGCGGCGATACACAACCTCTCCGCCATCGGGCAATTCGCGCGCATCCAGATAAGCCAGCGTTTCCGCCGCCGCGCGGCCCGGCACACGAAACACCGCACCCCGGCAGGCGCCGCCGCGATCCAGCCCCAAAACCAACCCAGGGCGTTCTGGCGTGCCGCGGTAACGGTGGCTCCACAGGCAAAACCGCCGATGAAAGCCGCGCAGCAGCGCCGGGTGACGCGCGGCATGGTCAAAGCCTGGCCGCCAGATCAGCGATCCATAGGCAAAGACATAGAAATCCCCATCCGGGGCCAGGAGTGGTGCGATATCGGTTGTCATGGCGGGCGCTTTCAATTCCCGCTATATCGGCGCCCAGCATGAACGCCAAGCCATCCAAACCCCCGCGCGCGCCCTTGCTTGGGCGTTTCCTATTCGGCGCGCTGGTCTTGCTGGCCGCGCTCGTGGCCGGCCAAAGCCTGCTCTGGCGCTGGAGCACCGGCGCACTGGCAGAAGGCTTCAGTGATTGGGTGATCAAGCATCGCGCCCAGGGCTGGACCATCAACCACGATATCCCCGACCGCGGCGGCTGGCCCTTTGCTGCGCGGCTTATGATCCCGCGCCTTTCCATCGAAAGCCCGGGCGATGAGACCGCCGGTCAAGGGATGGGCTGGCAGGTGCAGGCAATCACGCTTTCCACGCCCTTGCCCTTGCCGGATGCGCTCCGGCTGGAAGCCACGGGCCCGCAGGCGCTCAGGCTTGGTGCCACGCGCATTCCCTTCACTACGGAAAGCCTCGTGGCACTTTTGCCGCTGGAAGCCGGCCAGCCGCCGCGCCGCGCCAATGCGCTGATGCTGGGCATGGTGGCGCAAACGCCGGATGGGGTGCTGACCGTCAACCGTTTGGGCGGGGATGCGCATTGGTCGCGCAATGCCGAAACCACGCTCACGCTGCAATTCGCCGCCGAGGATGCAACACTTCCCCCGGCTTGGCTTCGCGCGCCCGCGCTTGTCGGCTTTGGCCCCAGGCTGGCGCGGCTTGAATTTGACGGCGCGCTTTATGGCAGCGTGCTACCGCTGCCGAGCCTGCGGGAGCAATTGGATGCCTGGCGCGCTTCGGATGGCAAGTTGGATGTGCGCCAATTGCGCCTGACCTGGGGTGAACTGGATGCCGGGCTCAAGCTTTCCGCGCGGCTCGACCCCGCTCTGCAACCCGCCTTGGGCGGGACGCTTTCCGTGACCAATCCCAATGCAGCACTCGATTCCTTGGCGCGGTCTGGCCTTATTCAGCGGCGCGCTTTGGATGGTACGAAATTCGCCGTCGCGCTGCTGACGCGCCGGCCCCAAGATGGTGGTCCGCCGGTCGCGGAAATTCCCATCGCGCTGCAAAATGGCGTGGTGAGCGCGGCGCAGATACCGCTGACGCGCCTGCCGCCGATTGCCTGGCCGCAGCATTGAAGAAAATTGATTAAACCCGCGCCGCATCCACGATCTGAAAGCCGACGCTGACTTCGCCATTCCAGGATTCTGCCCGCAAATGCCCGCATAAATGCAACGGCGTGCGATCAGTTGAAAGCAAGGCATCTGCCAGCGGACCATCCTTGGCGCGGAAGCAAATGGTCTTCAGCCGCCCGCCGCCTTCGCCTTCCACAAAGGCGCGGATGGTCGCACCTTCCTTGCCGATGCGATCCGCGCGCACAACGCGCGCGCGCGCCAGGGCGAAGATCGGTTCCTCATTCCCCGCGCCAAAAGGGGCGAGCCGCGCAATATCCTGCGCCAAGGCAATCGAGGCGCCAGCGACAGTCAAGGCACCTTCCACCACCAAATCCGCCGCACTGGGTAGCCGCGCAGCATGGGACAGGCGTTCTTCCAAAAAGGCGTGGAGGGCCGCGCCCTTCTCGGCATTATAGGAAAACCCTGCCGCCATCGGATGCCCGCCGCCGGTCTCAAGCAAGCCCATCTCTCGCGCCGCGATGATGGCGGTGCCAAGATCAATGCCCGTGACGGATCTGCCCGAGCCCTTGGCGATACCGCCCGCAATGCCCGCAACACAGGCAGGGCGATTGAATTTTTCCTTGACGCGGCCTGCGACAATACCAACAACGCCGGGGTGCCAGCCCTCTGCCGCAATCAGCAGCACGGCATGGCCCGCCTTGACCTGCGCTTCCGCCATCGCCAGCGCCGTGCCCAGCATATCGCCTTCCACTTCCTGCCGGCGCCTGTTCACCTCATCCAGCTTTTCCGCCATGGCGCGCGCTTCAATCGCGTCTTCCGAAAGCAAAAGCCGCAATCCCAAATCCGCTTCCGCAATGCGGCCAGAGGCATTGATGCGCGGACCCAACATGAAGCCCAGCGTATGCGCGCTTGGCATATCCTTCTGTCCCGCCACATCCAGCAAAGCCGCAAGCCCAATCCGCCCGCGCTTGCCGAGCACCTTCAAGCCCTGCGTCACCAAGGCGCGATTGAACCCCGTTAGCGGCATGACATCACACACGGTCGCGAGTGCGACGATATCCAGCAGTGCAAGCAAATCAGGCTCTTTGCGACGCGTGAACCATCCAGCGCGACGCAACACACGCAGGCTCGCCGTTGCTGCCAGAAACGCGACCGCAGCGGCGCAGATGTGCTTCAAGCCAGATGGGCAATCCAACCGATTGGGATTGACCACGGCCAGCACCGCCGGCAGCGCGCCTTCCGCCTTGTGATGGTCCAGCACAACAACATCAGCGCGGCCTTCGGCGGCGGCTAAAGCGACACCCGCCGCAATACCGCAATCCACGCAAATGATCAGCGAAGCGCCAGCATCACACAGCGCGGCGATGGCCGGCGCATTCGGCCCATAGCCTTCCTTGATGCGGTCAGGGACATAGGGCGTCACTTGGCAGCCAAGATCACGCAGAAAGCGCGTCATCAGCGCGCCCGCGCAGGCGCCATCCACATCATAATCGCCGAATACCGCGACATGCTCACCACTGCGCACCGCAACCGCGATGCGATCCGCCGCCGCTTCCATATCCGCAAGCCGTGACGGGTCCGGCATCAGCGCGCGCAGTTTTGGTTCCAGAAAATCCGCCGCGTCATCAAGACCAATGCCGCGCGCGGCGAGCAAGCGCCCCAGCATCTCCGGCAATTCAAGCCGCTGCGCAATGCCAAGCCCGATGCGCGCATCGCCCGCGCGCCATTGCCAACTGCGCCCGGTCAGGCTGCGCGCCACGCCAAGCACTGGCCCGGTCAGCGCGCTATCATCCATGCGGCGCGGCTTTCCGGTCAGGCAATGAAGGCACTCGGCTTGCGCGCGAAATTATGGTGTCCTTCCACATAGCGCACCGTGCCGGATTTGGACCGCATGACGATGGAATGCGTATAAGCGCCACCGGCAAAGCGCCGCACACCACGCAGCATGGCCCCGCTTGTCACGCCCGTCGCCGCGAACATCACATCGCCCTTGGCCATTTCCTCAACACTGTATTTGCGGTTGGGATCGGTGATGCCCATGGCGCGGGCGCGGGCGATCTGGTCCTCATTTTCGAACATCAGCCGGCCCTGCATCTGCCCGCCAATGCAGCGGAGCGCCGCTGCCGCCAGCACGCCCTCAGGTGCACCGCCCGAGCCCATATAGATATCCACGCCCGCTTCCGGCTGGCTGACGGCAATCACGCCCGAAACATCGCCATCACCGAGCAGCATGATGCGCGCACCGGCCGCGCGGCAGGCGCGGATCATTTCCTTGTGCCGGTCGCGATCCAAAGTGCAGACCATCAGATCGCCAATGTCGCATTTCTTGGCGCGCGCCAATTCGCGGAGGTTTTCCTCGGGCTTCGCGTCCAGATCCACAATGCCTTCCGGCAAGCCAGGCCCGATCGCAAGCTTGTCCATGTAGATATCCGGCGCGTGCAGAAACCCGCCCCTTTCCGCCAGCGCCACCGTCGCAATGGCATTCGGCCCGCCCTTGGCGGTGATGGAGGTCCCCTCCAGCGGGTCCACCGCAATATCCACTTCCGGCCCGCCGCCGGCCTTGGCGTAAAGCCCGACCTTTTCGCCGATATAGAGCATCGGCGCCTCATCCATCTCACCTTCGCCGATCACCACTGTGCCGGTGATGGCGACCGTATCAAAGGCCTTCCGCATGGCTTCCACCGCGGCGCCATCGGCGGCGTTCTTGTCGCCCCGCCCAATCCAGCGGGAAGCAGCCAGCGCCGCGGCTTCCGTCACGCGCACCAATTCAAGCGCGAGGTTGCGGTCAACCACCAGGCCGGGGGCGGGGGCGGGGGCGGGTTTGGACATGGGGCGTCTCCGATTCGTTCAGGCAGGATGTAGCATGGCGCAGAGCGCGGCGCGCCTCAGGCAGAGACTTCCGCCAGGAAGCCCTGTACCGCCTGGAATAGCGCGCCGCGATTGCGTTCCATGACAATGGTATGCGTGCCTTCCCCCAGCACCACCAAGCGCTTGCCGGGGCTATTGGTCAGCAGCGGGAAGATCGCCATGGCCATGCTGGGCGGCGTGTCCCTATCCCATTCCGCGACCACCAGCAGCGTTGGCGCCGTGACCTTGGCCGGGTCCCAATAGGGCCGGCCAGCCTGGCCATATTCCCGGCTATCCAGCAGCACGCCATTGGGCGCGCGCAGCGTTTGCGGATTGCGCCGCATGCCTTCCGGATCGGTCGCCCAAGTGACCCCCGCCCAATGTTCAAACCAGCCAGGCGGGATCAGGCCAGCGCGCTTGGCATCCGGCACACCTGTCATCCAGCGTTCCCGCGCTTGGGCCTGCGTCACGGTCCGATAAGCGCCCAGCGTCGCAGTCGCGGCGCCTCCGGCGAGGCTCGGCCCATCGCGCAGCCACGGCGGTGCAAACAGCACCAGGCGTTCCACCTGCGCCGGGTTATCGGCGGCAAAGCGGCCCATCAGCGTGCTGCCCCAGGACCAGCCGATATGCACCAGCTTCGCGACATTCCGTCTTTCACGAATGAAGGCAGCGGCGGTGCCGATATCCTTCACCGCCGTCTCACCGCGCACGATGGGGGGATTGGCTTCCGGCGGTTGGCTCATTTCCGGCGGGCGCGTGCTGCGGCCATAGCCGCGAATATCCAGGCACCACACGTCAAAACCCTGGCCGGCGATGTAATCCATCCAGGACAGGCCGCCGAGCGGCAAATCAAACGCCGTATGCGCCGGATAGGTCGCGCCATGCACGAAAAGCACCGTCCGCGCGGGGGTAAAGGCGTTCAGGTTTTCCGGGCGCTTATTGCGCAGGAAAAGCTCAATTCCCGCATCGCCGGCCGGGATCATGAATTCTTCCGTTACCAGCGCCGCCTGCGCCTGGGCCACAGAAGCGGCAAGCAACGGCGCGGCCAAAGGTGCCGCCAGCATGGAGCGTCTATTCATCGGAAACCCCCTTTTGTCTTTCCGCCTATATAACGCGCCATGCCGGGGAAATCAGCCCGCCCGATCAATCAGACTCGGGCGGGATGACATTGGTGTTCAGTCCTTCCACCAGCACATCGCGCATCGTCTCGGCGCTTTTGAGGCGGATATCATCCCAGGCTTGCGGCGTATGGAAGGCGATATGCGGCGTGATGATCAACCGCCCCGTCAGCCATTCTTCCTTGTTGCGATAGGCTTGCAGCAGCGAAGGCACGGGTTCCACCGGCGGTTCAACGGGGATCACATCCAGCCCTGCCGCCGCGACATGCCCATCGCGCAGCACGCGTTCCAAGGCATCAATATCCAGAATGGGGCCGCGCGCGGTATTCACCACCACGGCGTCTTTCGGCAGCAGGCGCAATTCACGCTCCCCAATCAAACCCCGCGTTTTGCGCGTGAGGGGACAATGGATGGAAAGCACATCGGCCTGCGAGAGCATCTCATCCATCGTGCGGCAGCGGGTGACACCAATGGCGCGGTCTGACCCATTGGGCAGCGCAGGATCATAAAACACCACGCGATAGCCAAGCGCCTTGGCACGCAAAGCTGCCGCCGTGCCGATGCGCCCAAGGCCCAGAATGCCGAAGGTTTGCACTTCCTGCCGGCGCACGGCGGGGTGCGGCAACACCGCCCATTTCGCCGGGTTCGGGCCGCGTTGCGTGTCATGGTACAGCGTCAGACCCCGGCGTAGGCCAAGCGCCATCAGCACCGCGAATTCCGCCACTTCCTGCGTGCCGTAATCCGGCACATTGCAGACCTTGATGCCCCGCGCCGCGCAAGCCGCGCGATCCACCCGGTCATACCCCACGCCCATGCGGATCACGACCTTGAGCTTCGGGAAACGCGCAATCTGATCCGCCGGCACGGCCATCCGCAGCGTCATGAGCCCTTCCGCCTGCTGGCAAAGCTCATCCGGCAATTCCGCGAGCGAGGTTTTGCACGGCCCCTGCAGGATGCGTACCGATGGCCCCATGATGCGCTGTTCCAAATCCGTATCGGGATAGAGACCTTCGGGTTCAAGGACGGTGAGTGTCATGTGACGGTTCCATGTTCGGTTGCTCACGCCAAGGATGGGGCGGGCCGGCGGGGCTGGCAATGGCGCCGCGCTGGCCTATCCTGGGTCAAACACCCAAGGGGCGGTTTCATGGCGGCACGACACATTCTGATCACCGGCGCGGCAAGCGGCATTGGCGCGGCAGCGGCCCGCGCTTTCGCCGCACCAGGCGTAGCGCTGATGCTGCACACGCGGGCCAATCGCGAAGCGCTCGCGCGTGTCGCGGCGGCAGCGCGTGAGAAAGGCGCGCAGGTCACCGAAGCCTTCGCCGATTTCACCGAAGCCGAGGCACCGGCACGGCTGGTTGCGGAAAGCATCGCGGCGCTTGGCGGCCTGGATGTGCTGGTGGCCAATGCCGGCTTTGCCGACCGCACGCCCATCGCCACGCTGACCGATGCCGGCTTCGCCAAAAGCCATGAGGCCATTACCTTCAGCCTTCTCCGCTTGACCCGCGCCGCCGCGCCGCATCTGGCAGCGGGAGAAGACCCGCGTCTGATTGCGGTTTCTTCCTTTGTGGCGCACCTGTTTCGCAATGATGTCACCACCTTCCCGGCCTCAGCCGCCGCCAAGGCAGCGGTTGAAGCGCTGGTGCGCGCACTCGCCATTGAATGGGCGCCGAAGGTCACGGTGAATGCGGTGGTGCCTGGCTATACCCGCAAAGACCCCGGCGCCCATGCCGCGCTTTCAGCGGCACAATGGGAGGAAATTACCGCGCGCATCCCTCTCCGGCGCCTTGGCACGCCCGATGATGTGGCCGCCACCATTGCTTTTCTTGCATCCCCCGGCGCGGGCTACATCACCGGGCAATCCATCCATGTCAGCGGCGGGGTGGTGATGTGATGCTGCGCTTCTTGTGGCTGTTTTTGCTGCTTGCTGCGCCCGCAATGGCGCAGGATTTAACCGGCCATGGAGGCCCGGTGCGCGCCGTGCTGCCCCTGCCGGATGGGCAGCATCTTGTTTCGGGCAGTTTTGATCATGCAGTGATCCTCTGGGATGTGCGCACCGGACAGGCGCGCGCCGTCGCGCGTTGGCATCGCGGCAGCGTCAATGCGCTGGTGCTTTTGCCCGATGGGCGGATCGCCAGCGCCGGCGAAGGCGGGCGCATCGCGCTTTGGGCGCCGGGGCTTGGCGCGGCGCCAGCACAAATCCTGGAGGGGCATAGCGGGCAGATCGCGGGGCTTGCCGCACATGGCGGCTTTTTGGCCTCGGCCGCCTGGGATGGGTCGGTGCGTCTTTGGAACCTTGCCGATGGCAGCGCGCAAATACTGGAAGGCCATCGCGGCAATGTGAACGCGGTCGCCTTCCGCCCCGATGGCGCGCTGGTGAGCGCGGGCTTCGACGGCACCATCCGGCTTTGGGCCGCCAATGGCAGCAATCAGATCATCGCCGAAGTTGGCCTGCCGCTGAATGCCCTTGTTGCCCTGCCTGATGGAGGCCTCGCCGCCGGCGGCGTGGATGGCGTGCTGCGCCTGATCGCGCCCAATGGCGCCATGCGCGAAGTGGAGGCAGGCGCGCGGCCCATCGTGGCACTCAGCCTTGATGCCGCCGGCGCGCGGCTGGCGGTTGCGTCCCTTGGCGGGAGTGTGACGATCTGGGGACTGGAGACAGCGCGCCTGCTCCACACGCTGGAAGGCCCCGGCCTGCCGGTGTGGTCCGTGGCCTTCGCCCCCGATGGGCGCTTGCTTTGGACCGGCGGCGCGGATCGGCAAGTGCGGCGCTGGAATGCGCTGAGCGGCCGCGCCATCGGCCCCATCGCCGCGCCCGCCACCACCGAATTGCCGCAGGGCCTGGATACGCATGGCGCGCAAGTGTTTCGCGCCTGCAGCGCCTGCCATGCGCTGACGCCCGATGCCGGCCCCATGGCCGGGCCACATTTGCACGGCATTTTCGGCCGCCGCATGGGCTCGCTCCCCGGCTATGTCTATTCTGAGCGCCTGGCGCGCGGGGATATCATTTGGGACGCGACCACCATCGGCGACCTGTTCACCCGCGGCCCCGATGTGGTGACACCGGGGACGAAAATGCCGGTGCAGCGCGTGGATAATGCGGAGGATTTGGCGGCGCTGCTGCGGTTTTTGGAACAGGCGACGAGGTAGAGGCACATCAAAGATACCGAGGACCCCGCCGAAACTTAAGCCGCAAGAAACCGCAACACCGCCGCATTGAAATCCGCCGGATTATCCGCCTGTACACTATGCGCGGCGCGCGCAATCGTCACGCGCTGCGCATTCGGCATGGCACCTTCCAAGGCATCCAGAATGCGCCCGAATTGCGGTTGGGATTGATCACCCCCCACCAGCAGCGTGCGCACCGCAATCCCCGCAGCCTCCGCCCGCGCATAGGGCTTGCGCTGCTCCTTGATCTGGCCAAGCAAGGTTGTCGCATTGTCGCGATTGACGGTCTTGCGCGCCTCTGACCGCTTCGCCCAGGCGCCTGGCCCGCCGGTATGCTCGGCAACAACCGTCAGGCCTTCTTCCACCTTGCCCTCGGCAATCAAGGCCGCGCCGCACGAAAAGGCGGATGCCTGATTGCCCGCGGGCGGTGCGCCGCCCAGGCTTTCATCCAATTCACCGCCCGGTTCCAACAACACAACTGAAGCCAGCAATTCCGGATGATGCTGCGCCACACGAAAGGCGATATGCCCGCCGCGCGAATGGCCAATCAAATGCACGCGGCCCTTGCCAAGCCCATGAATGAAGCCCGCCACATCCGCCGTGTGGCGCGCAATGGTGAAATCCCCATCCTCCCGCCACGTGTCGGGCCAGCAATGGCGCAGGCTGATGGCGATGGCGTGATATTGCGCACCAAGGGCTTCCATCTGCCCCGCAAAGGAACGCTGATCCCCAAGCGTGCCATGCACCATCACCACAGGCGTGCCACTGCCGCCTTCGGCATAGGCAATCGGATAACCATCAACACTCATTGTCGGCATCACACTCTCCCTATGCCTGCCGTGCGGCCGCGATCAGCGTCTTGAAACGGCGCACCACAGCCGGCAGCCCTTCAAAAACACTCTGCGAAATCAGGAAATGCCCGATGGAGATTTCCGTCACCTCCTCCATCCGGGCAATATCGGTCACGGTTTCATAGGTCAGCCCATGGCCGGCATGGCAGAGCAAGCCCGCGCGCCGCGCCGCAACCACACCCGCCTGTAAGCGCGCCAATTGCGCGGGCCTGTCCGCCACCGGCCCTTCCGCATAGGTGCCCGTGTGCAATTCAATCGCCAACGCGCCAATCGCCGCAGCGGCTTCGATTTGCGCGGCATCGGCTTCGATGAAAATCGAAACGCGCACATTGGCGGCACGGAGCCGCGCCACGGCCTCACGCAAAAACGGCCCGGCGCGCAGCACGTCCAAACCGCCTTCCGTCGTCAGCTCCGCGCGTTTTTCCGGCACAATGCAGCAATAGGGCGGGCGGATGCGTTCCGCGAAGGCAACCATTTCCTCGGTCGCCGCCATTTCGAAATTCAAGGGTGCCGCGATCTCGGCCCGAATACGCTCCACATCACGATCCCTGATGTGGCGGCGGTCTTCACGGAGATGCACGGTAATGCCATCAGCGCCGGCTTCCACCGCAATGCGTGATGCCTCCACCGGGCAGGGATGCGTCCCACCGCGCGCATTGCGCAGCGTTGCCACATGATCAACATTTACCGATAGGTCGAGATGCTTCACGCCAAACCTCTTTTTTCAGCAAGCTGCCCCGCGAGCCTGATGGCCGCGATCAGCGAAGCGGGATCTGCCAGGCCCTTGCCGGCAATATCCAAAGCCGTGCCGTGATCCGGGCTGGTGCGGATAATGGAAAGCCCAAGCGTCACATTGACGCCGCCCGCCATATCAATGGTCTTGATCGGGATCAGCGCCTGATCATGGTAAAGGCAAATCGCCGCGTCATAGCCAGGCCGCGCCAGCGCGGTGAACATGGTATCCGGCGGCATCGGCCCGCGCGCATCAATCCCTTCCCCGCGCAAAGCCGCAATCGCGGGGGCGATGATGTCAATCTCCTCCCGCCCCATGGTGCCGGCTTCCCCGGCATGGGGGTTCAAACCTGCAATCGCCAAACGCGGCGCAGCAATGCCGAAATCGCGCTTCAGCGCGGCATCCACGATGCGTGTTGTCTCCATAATCAGCGCGGGGTTCAGCCGCGCGATAGCCTTCGCCAAGGCTTCATGCAACGTCACCGGCACAACGCGGAGTTCCGGGCAGGCCAGCATCATCACGGGCGGTACGCCGGTGCCGGCCAATTCGCCGAGGAATTCCGTGTGGCCGGGATGTGGAAAGCCCGCAGCTGTCAGGCTCGCCTTTTGGATCGGGTTGGTCACCACGCCCGCCGCGCGGCCTGATTTGGCCAAGGCCACCGCTTCCTCAATCGCGCCAATCACCGCCCCGGCATGGGCCGGGCTTGGCTTGCCGGGCACCACGGGCACGGCAAGGGGCCGATGCAGGATCGGCAGCGCCTGCCCGAACACCGCGCCCGCTTCTTCCGGCGCGCTGATCCGCGCCACCGGCACGCCAAAATCGCGCGTGGCATCATCAATCAGCGCAAAGCATGGCCCGCTGACGCTAAGGGCGCGCCAGGCGCCGGCGGTGATTTCCGCGCCGATCCCGGCGGGCTCACCCATGGTCAGGATCAGCGGCTTCATACCAGCTTATTAGGCCGAAAGCCGGCGCGGCGAAATCACCCCGCCTGCTGCCGACTGAGGCTTTCCGCCGGCGTCACCACAATACGGCTCACGCCAATCACCTGGCCAAGATTGCCGGCAATCAGCGCCGCCATGCCTGGTTCAAGATCATCGCAGGCGATGGTGATTTCCATCTCCTCAGCCCCTTGGCGGGCCTGGAAAAAATCCGGCGTCACATCGCGCTTGGCGAAGGGCTGCAAAAGGCGCGGCAGCAGGCCCGGGCTGGGTTCGGCGCGCAGATCAAAGCGCGTGGGCAAAGGGCTCGATAACATGGGTCGGTTCCGGTTCAGGGTGGCGGGACAATGCGGCGGCGGCCAACCGGCAGGCGCGCAGGCCCCATGCCCGGCGCCCTAGGCGGCCGCGGCGGTAATTCGGAAAAAAGCAACCCTCAAACCCATAGCCCAAGTCTAACACATCCTGCCACCTGGTCAAAAAAATACGGCGCGGTTGGGGGGAAGCCGCGCCGTAAGAGTCTCACGTCTAAGGAGGAGAAGCTATCCGCGGGTCGGAAAATTGCGCCGCCCGCCTGATTCTTGTGGCGCGAAAATGCCAAGCCGCTATTGATCTGGCGCAAATACCCCAAACTAGACGGCTGCATGGGGCGGCCTGCCCGACACCAGCAATTGAGGAGAGATTTCATGGCGCGTGTTGCACTTGTCACCGGAGGCCAAAGAGGCATTGGGGCCGCCATCAGCGAAGCTCTGCAAGCGGCAGGCCGGACCGTGGTTGCTTCCTATGCCGGCAATGATGCCGCGGCGCAGGCCTTCACCGAACGCACCGGCATTCCCTGCTATAAATTCGACGTTGCCGATTACGCGCAATGCGCCGAAGCCGTCGCCAAGATCGAAGCCGAAGTGGGGCCGATTGACATTCTGGTGAACAATGCAGGCATCACGCGCGAT
>JADCEX010000276.1 GCA_020249825.1 Roseomonas sp. | reverse complement strand
GGCATTGTCATCACGCATGGCACGGCAAGCCTTGAGGAAACCGCCTATTTCCTTTCGCTCACGCTGAAGATTGCGATCCCCGTGGTGTTGGTGGGTGCGCAGCGCCCAGCATCCGCGCTTTCCGGTGATGGGCCGATGAATATCGTCAATGCCATTCGTGTCGCCGCCGATCCGGGCGCGCGAGGCTTGGGCGCGCTGGTGCTGCTGAATGATGAAATTCAGGCGGCGCGCGATGTGACGAAAACCTCCACCCTGCGGATGCAAACCTTCCGTACGGCGGATTTCGGCGCGCTGGGCCATGCGGATGGCGATATGATCGCCTGGTACCGCAAGCCCATCCGCAAGATCGCGCCTGATACGGAATTTGATGTGCGCGGGCTTGATGCGCTGCCGCGCGTGGATATCGCCTATTGCTATGCGGGCGCGGATGGCGCGGCGATTGATGCCTTTGTCGCTGCCGGCGCCAAGGGGATTGTCACGGCAGGCTTCGCGCCTGGCTATGTGACGCCGGCCATGGTGAAAGCCGGCGAAGCGGCGGTTGCCGCCGGCGTGAAGCTGGTGCTTTCCAGCCGCGCCGGATCAGGGCGCACCTTCCGCACGCAGCGCGGCGACAAATCCGGCTTTATCAGTGCCGATAATCTGACCCCGCAAAAGGCGCGCATCCTGCTTTCCTTGGCGCTGACCAAGGGGCTGGATAATGATGGCATCCGGCGCGTCTTCGCGACCTATTGAACATGGCCGCACCCAGACCTGAACGCGCCTGGGTGCGCCTGCCATCAGGGCGGCGGTTGGATCTGCTTTCCCCAACGCCCTTCGATTGGACGGATGAGGATCTCGCCACCGGCCTTGCCCGCACCTTTCGCTGGGGCGGGCATTCCATTTGGCCAGAACCGCTTTCCGTCGCGCAGCACGCGCTTTTCGTGCTGCAACTCCGCCGCCAGCGCACGCGCAATTGGCTGACGCCAGCGGAAGAATTGCGCGAATTGCTGCATGATGCGGATGAGGGCTTGATCAATTTCGATTGCATCTCACCGCTCAAGCCCTTTTTGGGGGAGCGTTTCGCGGCGCTGCAAGCAAGCCTTTCAGCGGTAGTGGCGCTGCGCTATCGCCTGCCGGCCTGGGGCGTGGAAGACAAGCGCGCGCATAAGGCCGCCGATATCGCCGCCGCCGCGGCGGAGGCTGTGCATGTCGCTGGTTGGACAGAGGCAGAAATGCGCGAAACGCTGGGTATTCGCGCCGCTGTTTTGGCGCGCGATCCGCTGGCCGCGCGTTATGGCGGGGAGCCCTGGCGCCCCTGGCCACCGACGTTGGCGGCGGAGCGTTTTCTGGCGGAACTGACGCAGTTACAGGCGAAGGAGGGTTGAAACTACTCCCGCGGAATCCCCGCCTTTTCGATCACATCGCGCCATAGCGGCACTTCGCGCGCAATGCGTTGCGCCAGCCCCTCCGGCCCGCGCGCATTCAGCGTGAAGCCTGCACCAAGCAACCGGTTGCGGGTCTCAGCCTCATTCAACAGCGCAATCGCCACTTGTGCGCAGCGGTCCAGAATGGCTTGCGGCGTGCCGGCGGGCGCCAGCAAGCCCTGGAAGGTTTCGGAAACAAAACCATCATAGCCAAGCTCCACCATGGTCGGCAGATCGGGCAAATCATGCCAGCGCTGTTCCCCGGTGATGGCCAAGGCGCGAAGCGTGCCGGCCTTGATCAGCGCATGCGCCGGCGGCAGTGCGGCCACACCAATCGGCGTGGTGCCGGAAAGCACCGCTTGCACGGCCTGCGCCGCGCTTTGATGCGTGACCTGCACCAATTCAATGCCGGTGCGTAGCCGCAGCAATTCCGCCGTCAGATGCGGCGTGGAACCCAGCCCCGGATTAGCGATATTGAGCCCGCCCGGTGTCGCCTTGGCGCGCGCCACAAGATCATCGACCGAGGTGATGCCGCTATCCGGCCTGGTCAGGATGGTATTGGGCGAAGCCCCCAATTCGGTGATCGGTGCGAAATCCTTGGTGATGTCATAGCCAGGGTTGCGAAACAGCGTTGGGTTCACGACGAAACCGGTGGACGTCACCAGCAGCGTATAGCCATCGGGCGCGCTGCGGGCCGCATGGGCAATGCCGACATTGCCGCTGGCGCCGGGGCGGTTTTCCACCACCACGGGCTTGCCAAGTGCCGCCGCAAGCCCAGGTGCAATGACCCGCGCCATGACATCAGTGGGACCGCCCGGCCCGAAGGGGACCACCAGGCGAATGCTGCGCGACGGCCAGGCATCGGCGCTCTGCGCGCGGGCCAAAGCGGGCGCAGCCAGAAGGCCCAAGGCGGCACGGCGTGTCAGACGCAAATCGGCCATGGCGGTGATCTCCCCTTCTTGCCACGCTTGTCCGTGTGGCTTTGGGGAAAGGCTGAAACCGGATCAGGCCAAGGTCAAGCGCGCAAAACTACCCGGTCAAATGCCGCCGCCGGATTACGCGCTGAGCCAGCCCATCCACCGGGCCAAACAGCACGGAAACCGCCCAAGCCAGGCCCGCCATCAGCACAATCGCGGGACCCGATGGCAGATCAGCGTGATAGGACAGCAACAGGCCAATCACGCTTGCAAACACCGCGATGGCGGAAGCGGCATAGACCATGCCGCCGATCTCCGCCGCCCAATGCCGCGCGGCAATGGCGGGCAGCATCATCAATCCCACCGCCATCAGCGTGCCCAATGCCAAAAAGGCCGAGAGCATGTTCAGCACCACCAGCCCCATGAACACCAAATGCCAAAACCCGCCATGCGCGCGCGTGGCCGCGGCAAAGGCCGGGTCAAAACATTCCAGCACCAAAGGCCGCCACCCAATCGCGAGCAGCACCAGCGTCAGCGTCGCCACACCAGCCATCAGCAATAGCGCCGCATCATCCACGCCAAGCACGCTGCCAAACAGGATATGCTTCAAATCCCCGGCACCTCCGCCGATTGAAATCAGCGCCACGCCAAGCCCAAGCGCCAACAGATAAAGTGCCGCCAGCGTCGCATCTTCCCGCCCGCCGGTCACCCGCGCCAGCGCGCCGGCACCCACCGCGACCAAAAGCCCCGCCACCAAGCCGCCGAACCACAGCGCCGGCACGGAAAGCCCCGCAATCAGGAAGGCCACCGCCACGCCTGGCAGCGCGCCATGGGAAAGCACATCGGCGGTCAGGCTCATCCGCCGCAGCATCAGGAAAACGCCAAGCGGCGGTGCTGCGATGGCAAGGGCGAGCGATCCCACCAAGGCGCGACGCATAAAGCCGAATTCGATGAAGGGGGCGAAAAGCGCCTCAACCATGGCGGGCCGGAGCATTTTCAAGCCAAGTGGCACACTTGGCGGCTCGGAAAATGCGACCAAACAATAATCTAGAGCGGTTGCCGTGAACGAAGGTGAACGGAAATCGCTCTAGTTTAGGCCGCGCGCTCACAAGCCTCAGCCTCATCTGCCCAGCCTTCGGCCATTTGCCGCGCCTTCAAGCGATTGGCGGGCGAGAGCGCTTGTTCGGTCGGCCCCCAGGCGATCAGATCCCGCGCGAGCAAAAGCGTTTCCGGAAATTCGCGTGCGACAAGATCAAGATCATGCAAGACCGCAATCACGGTGCGGCCTTCGCCATGCCATTGCCGGATCAGCCGCAGCAGATCGCCGGCGGTTTTCGCATCCACGGCATTGAAGGGCTCATCCAGCAGGAGGATATCGGCATCCTGCACCAGCAAGCGCGCAAAAAGCAGGCGCTGCAATTGGCCGGAAGAAAGGCTGCCCACGGGGCGTTTCGCAAGCCCCGCCAGCCAAACGGCGGCCAGCGCCTGGTCAACCCGCGCCTGTTCATCGGCGGGCACGGCGCGGAAGGCGCCGATGCGCGGCCAAAGCCCCTGCATCACCACATCGCGGCATGCAATCGGGAAGGCGCGGTCCAGGGCCGCGAGTTGCGGCAGCAGCGCAATCCGCGCCACTCCGTCCTGCGCAATGCGCCCTGATTCCGGCTTTTGCAGCCCGGCCAGCGCACGCAGCAGCGTGGATTTCCCCGCACCATTCGGCCCGACAATCGCCGTCAGGCTGCCCGGCGCAAACCTGCCCGAAAGGTGATGCACCGCCGGGCGGCGGCCATGGCACATTGTCAGGTCCGCCAGGGTCAAAGCCGCTTGCGTCATGTCGCAAGCGCCCAGGCAACACCCGCCCAAAGCACCGCGGCAAGCAAGGCGGAAAGGCCAAGCCGCGCGGCAATGCCGGCAGAAAGCGCCAAGGGGTTCGGGAAGGGCATGCGCGTTGGTATAACATAACACTCAGCCCTGCCAAGCGGCACCGAAGCGGCGCGGGGCGCCTTCAAGCAAAACCGGCTCAATTTCCGGCCATTTCCGGCAGGCTACGCCCTGCTTTCACGCATTCTTCGCCAAATCGTCATTGCGGCGCCATCAACCGCGCGCTAACCGGCCTTCATGGAAGCTGTTTCGCGAAACCCGGAAGAAGCGCTGAAGCCGCGGCGCCAGATGCGGCTAAAACCGCTGAGCTTCAAACCCTTCATGCGGGGTGACGCCTGGGCCGATATCATGGAACCGCGCCCCCTTGGCGGGCGGGTCCGCGCCATTCGCCGCATCATTACTGCCCTGATCTGGACGCTGATCGCCATTCCCATCCAAGCCGTGCTGATGCTGCTGCCAGGCCAAGCCAAGATCAGCTTTGGCTGCCTCTATCACCGGGTGCTCTGCTGGCTGATTGGCCTCAAGGTGCAGGTGGTGGGGAAGATGTCGGACAAGCCGGCCACCCTGTTCCTGCCCAATCATTCCTCCTGGCTTGATATTCTGGTGCTGGGCTCCGTGCTCAGGGCGAGCTTCGTCTCGAAATCCGAGGTCGGTGAATGGCCCGTGGTCGGCATTATCGCCAAGCTGGGCCGGACGGTATTTGTCAGCCGCCGCCGCACCTCAACCGTGCTGCGCGAGGCGGACACCATGCGCGAAAGGCTGCAGGCCGGCGATAGCCTGATCCTATTCGCTGAGGGCACCAGCAATGACGGCACGCGGGTGCTGCCCTTCCGATCCGCCTTTTTGGCGGCGGCGGCGGATGCCAAGGCGGTGCAACCCGTCTCGCTGGTTTATGATCGCCTGGGCGGGCTGCCAGCCTGCCGGCGGGATCGGCCGCTTTTTGCCTGGTATGGCGATATGGACATCGCGTCCCATTTCTGGCGCATCGCGCGCCGGTCCGGGGCACGGGCGACCGTGCTGCTGCATGAGGTGGCTGACCCCGCCACGCTGCCGGACCGCAAGGCCCTGACCGTGGCGGTCAGTGATGTGGTCGCGGCTGGTGCGGCGCAATTGCGACAGAACCGCCCCGCAACGCCGCTTATTCTGAATGGCCAGCGATAAGCCCTTGACCCGACGCGGGCGAAGACTCCAGGCTCGTTACATGATCCTTGGCTCCTTGATTCGCGCTTTCGGGTCTTGACGCGCTTGACCAGCGCAGCCGGCCTGCTCATTTCCCCCGTTTCGCCCTGTGCTGGGGCGACGGAGGCCCGGATTTCATGACTGAACGCCAAGGCACCCCGGCAAGGAAGCGGCTATTGATCCGCACCTGGGGCTGCCAGATGAATGTGTATGACAGCGCGCGCATGGCCGATGTGCTGGCGCCGCTTGGCTATGCGCCAACGGAAGTGGCGGAGGAAGCCGATATGGTCATCCTCAATACCTGCCATATCCGCGAAAAGGCGACCGAAAAGGTGTTTTCCGACCTGGGTCGCTTGCGGGAAGCCAAAGCCGCGCGTGGGGGGGAGATGATTGTCGCCGTCGCTGGCTGTGTGGCGCAGGCGGAAGGGGCGGAAATCACCGCCCGTGCGCCCTGGGTGGATATTGTGCTCGGGCCGCAATCCTATCATCGCCTGCCGGAGATGGTGGCGCGTGCCTCCCGCGCGGCGGGTGCCGTGATCGAAACCGAATTCCCCGTGGATGGGAAATTCGATCATCTGCCCGAACAGGCGGCACCCCAGGGCGTGACCGCCTTCCTGACGGTGCAAGAAGGCTGCGACAAATTCTGTTCCTTCTGCGTGGTGCCTTACACGCGCGGCGCGGAATATTCCCGCCCCGCGGCGGCGGTGATTGCCGAAGCGAAGCGCCTGGTGGCCTTGGGCGCGCGCGAGGTCACGCTGCTCGGGCAGAATGTGAATGCCTATCATGGCGAAGGGCCGGATGGCGCGACCTGGTCTCTGGCGCGGCTTTTGCTGGCCTTGGCGGAAATCCCGGGGCTTGATCGCTTGCGCTACACAACCTCTCACCCGCGCGACATGGGCGATGATCTGATCGCGGCGCATCGCGACATTCCCGCGCTGATGCCGTTTTTGCATTTGCCGGTGCAATCAGGGTCGGATCGCGTTTTGAAGATGATGAACCGTGGTCACACCGCGTCCGACTATCTGGCGCTGATCGAAAAGCTGCGCGCGGCGCGGCCTGATCTGGCGCTGTCGTCAGATTTCATTGCCGGCCATCCGGGAGAAAGTGACGCGGATCATCGCGCCACGCTGAAACTGATTGAGGATATCGGCTTCGCCTCAGCCTTTTCCTTCCGCTATTCCGCGCGGCCCGGGACCCCAGCGGCCGGCATGGCGGGGGCGGTGGATGAAGCGGTCGCTGATGCGCGGCTTCAGGAAATCCAGGCGCTGCTGCGCGATCAGCAATACCGCTTCAATCAAAGCCGCGCGGGCATGGAAATTCCCGTGCTGGTCACCGGCCCAGGCCGCCATCCGGGCCAAATGGCCGGGCGCTCACCCTGGTTGCAGCCAGTGCATTTCCCGGCCCCCGGTGACCTGATGGGCCAGATCGTGACGGTCCGTATCTCCGCCACCAATCCCAATTCCCTCGGCGGAGAGCTTCCCGCCGGGGCCAAACCCCAAGCATCGGAGAGAGACGCCGCTTGAACATCCAAACCCCTGGCCTCCGCGCTGCGGAACCGCGCCAATCCAGTGACCAGCGTTCCATCACGCTGCAATTCCACGACAATGCGCTGCTGCCCCTGCTGCATGGCGAACATGATCGTCATCTGGCGCGGATCGAACAGGTGCTTGGCGTGCGCGTGGCTTCACGCGGCAATCGCATCGCCATCTCAGGCGGGGCGGAACGGACAGAAATGGCGGAAGCGGCGCTGCTCGCGCTTTGGAAACGGCTGGAACGGGGTGAACATGTCGGCACGGCGGAAGTGGAAGCAGCCTTGAGGCTCGCTGAGGGCGGTGCGGCGCAGGGCGAACCGCGCCTGCCCTTGCAGGATTTGCCGGCAATCCGCACCCGCAAGGGCGCGATTGCACCGCGGAGCGCCGCCCAGGCTGCCTATATTGATATGCTGTCGCGCAACGACATGGTGTTTGGCATTGGCCCCGCCGGCACGGGCAAGACCTATCTGGCGGTGGCCCAAGGGGTGGCCCTGCTGCAATCCGGCCGCGTTGACCGCATTGTGCTGTCTCGGCCAGCGGTGGAGGCCGGCGAAAGGCTTGGCTTCCTGCCGGGCGATATGAAGGAAAAGGTGGACCCCTATCTCCGCCCGCTTTACGACGCCCTGCATGACATGCTGCCCGCCGAACAAGTCGCGCGGCGCATCGCAGCGGGGGAGATTGAAATCGCGCCCTTGGCCTTCATGCGTGGCCGGACGCTCGCCCATTGCTACGCCATATTGGATGAGGCGCAGAACACCACCCCGGCCCAGATGAAGATGTTCCTGACCCGCATGGGGGAGGGCAGCCGGATGGTGATTACCGGTGACCCGACGCAGATTGACCTGCCGCCGCACCAGCCCTCGGGCCTGGTGGAGGCGCTTGGCATCGTCTCGGGCGTTGAAGGTATCGGGATTACGCGCTTTTCTGAGCAGGATGTGGTAAGGCATCCGCTGGTTGCCCGGATCGTGGCCGCCTATGGGCGGGCCGATGATCAGAACCGGGCGAAGAAGGAGAAGAATGGAACCGGGAAGTAGCCGTCCCGGCCAGGGGCGCCGCAAGGGTGCCTCGGCTGGGCTTCGGAGCGGATCGGCGGAGGGGCTTGATATCTCCGTGATCCTTGCGGCGCCGGGCTGGCGCGCCGCCATCAAGCAGCCTGAGGCGCTGGCGCGCCGTGCTGCAGATGCAGCCCTGCGCGAAGCGGGGGCAGCGGGCGCGGTTACCGTGCTGCTGGCCAATGACACCACCGTGAAGCGGCTGAATGGCACCCATCGCGCCAAGGCAAAGCCCACCAATGTGCTGTCCTTCCCAGGCGGCGTTCCTGGTTATCTGGGTGATGTGGCGCTTGCCCTTGGGGTGGTGCGGCGTGAAGCGCGCGGCAATGGCCGACGTGTGGCGGCGCATTTCGCGCATCTTGTCGCCCATGGTGCGCTTCATCTCGCGGGGCATGATCATTTGCAGGCCGGTGAGGCGCGGCGGATGGAACGCGCCGAGGCACGCGTGATGCGTCGGCTTGGCCTGCCCAATCCCTGGCGGGGCGCAACATGAGCGACGCCAGCCAAAAACCCGGCCTGTTCTGGAAAATCCAGGGCATGCTGCGGCGCAAGGAAGCGGAATCCATTCGCGATCAGGTGGAAGAACTGATCGAACGCCAGGAAGCCCCAACCGAGGCCAGCAAGGGCGATGGTCCGGCGGCCAGCCTGGATGCGGAAGAACGCGCGCTGCTTGGCAATGTTCTCCGGCTGCGCGGCATTACCGCTTATGATGTGATGGTGCCGCGCGCCGATATCATGGCGATCCCGGAAAGCCATTC
>JADCEX010000275.1 GCA_020249825.1 Roseomonas sp. | reverse complement strand
GCCGAATTGATGCAGCCGATCCTGGGGCAGAATTTCATTATCGAGAATCGCCCAGGTGCTGGCGGGAATATCGGCATTGACGCCACCGCCAAGGCCGCGCCGGATGGCTATACCATGGGCATCGCTTCCGTCGGGCATTTGGTGATCAACAACTTTCTTTATGCCCGCCTGCCCTATGACCCGGCGCGGGATCTGATGCCGGTTGGTATCGCTTGGGATTTGCCCAATGTTGTCGTGGTGTCGGCGCAGCATAATCCATCGCGCAGCCTGGCGGATTTCAAGGCCTGGGTACGCGCCAAGCGCGGCGGCTTCACCTATGGCTCGCCTGGCGTTGGCACCACCGGGCATTTGACCGGCGCGCTTTTCGCCGGGCGCGTGCAGGTGGAAGGCACCCATGTGCCCTTCCGCGGCGCGGCGCAAATCATTCCCGCCATGCTCTCAGGCGATCTCGATTCCGCGCTGGACAACCTTGCTTCCTATGTGCCGGTCATTCAGGAAGGGCGGATGCGGGCACTTGCGGTCACCTCCGCCGCGCGTTGGCCCACCATGCCGGATGTGCCCACCATGGCGGAGGCCGGTTTGCCGGATTTCGTCGTTTCCTCCTGGCAAGGTTTTGTCTTCCCCGCCGGCACACCGCGCATCGCCATTGAACGCGTCAATGGCGCGCTGCGCCGCATTGTCGCCGATCCCGCGGTTAAGGACCGCTTCCTGCGTGTGGGGGCCGAGGCTGTATGGTCCACCCCGGAAGACATGATCGCCCGCGCCCAGCGTGAACGCCCCATGTGGCAGGAAGCGGTACGGGTTTCCGGCGCCCGGCTGGAATAGCGGCGCGTGACGCCCACCGCCGCCTGGGGCAATGCGCTTTTCATTGACCATGCCATTCTGCGCCTGGGGTGGCGCAACTGGGGCGTTGTGGCGCCGGGGCGGCTTTACCGATCCAACCACCCGCTGCCCTGGCAAATGCGCCAGGCAGCTCGGCATCATGGCATTCGCACCATCATCAATCTGCGGGGCCATCGCACCGATTGCGGCGCCGACGCCCTAAGCCGGGCCGAAGCAGCGCGGCTTGGCCTCGCGCATCTAGACGCACCCTTCGAAAGCCGCGGCGCACCGCATAAGGACCGTATCTTAAGGCTCGCTGGGATTTTCCAGGATATGGACGAACCGGCGCTGATCCACTGCAAATCCGGGGCTGATCGCACCGGGCTAGCCGCCGGGATCTGGTTATTGCTGCAAGGCCGGCCAGTGAATGAAGCCCTGGCGCAACTCTCTCTCCGCCACGGTCATGTCGCGGCGGCACGCACTGGCATTCTGGATGCCTTCTTCAGAAGCTTCGCCGCTTTTCAAGGCGAAAATCCCACCATTCCCTTCCTGGATTGGCTGCGCGACACCTATTCCGAAGCCGCGCTCAGGGAGAGTTTTTCCAGCAATCCCTGGGCAGATCGGCTGGTGGATCAGGTGCTAAGGCGGGAATGATCGAGGCAAAGCCGCCTTGATTTCGCCTCTTTTTGCGGCGCACAAATTGATATAAATCAGATGCTTGAAATGAAACATGCAGAAACAAGGCTTGAATCGCTTTTGCCAGCCCGGCATGGGAGAAAAACCCTGGGCTGATCAGGGCAGCGCGTTGCGCGCGGCTCTTGTCCCGGAAAAGAAGGTTGTGATGGACGGTTTTCTTCCCGCGGAACATGCTCGGCGCAAGACCCTCAGGGCCCCGATCGGCTGCGTGGGTATTGGCCTGCATTCCGGCCGCCGCATTTCCCTGACGCTGCATCCCGCCGCGGCTGGCGCCGGCATCCAGTTTCGCCGCACCGATCTTGGCGTGGATATCCCGGCCCGTTTCGATTTCGTGACCGATACGCGGCTTTGCACCACCATCGCCGCACCCACCGCGCCGCAGGCACGCATCGGCACCATTGAACACATCATGGCCGCCCTTGCCGGCGCTGGCATTGATGATGCCATCGTTGAAGTGGACGGGCCGGAAATTCCCATTCTGGATGGCTCCTCTGCGCCCTTCCTGTTCCTGATTGATTGCGCCGGCATCGCCACCAGCGCCGCGCCGCGCCAGATCATCGAAGTACTGCGCCCGGTTCGCGTGGAAGATGGCCGCGGTGCCTTCGCCGAATTGCACCCCAATGCCGAATTGGCCTTTGATGCGGCGCTGGAAATTGATTACCCGAATACCGCCATCGGCCATCAATCCTTGAATTTCCGCCTATCGCCGGAATCCTTCCGCGCCGCCCTGGCCAATTCCCGCACTTTCGGCCTTTCGGAAGATGTCGCCCGCCTGCACGAAGCTGGCTTGGCCCTTGGCGGCAGCCTGGACAATGCCGTGGTGGTGGATGGCATGACCATTTTGAACTCCGGCGGGCTGCGCCATGCGGATGAATTCATCCGCCACAAGATGCTGGATGTGGTGGGGGACCTTGCCTTGGCCGGCGCGCCGCTGCGCGCCCGTTTCATTGGCAGCCGGTCCGGCCATGGGCTGAACAACCAGCTTTTGCGCGCCCTTTTCGCTGACCCAACCGCCTGGCGCTGGGTGGGCGGTGCGGCAATGCGCGGGCAGGGCGCGGCCCTGGCCAAGCAAAAGGCCCCGGCCCTCGTCTGATTTCGGTCAATTGCCGCGGGGCGATTTCACCCGCGGGCAATCTGGCCTATATCTGCGGCGTCTTTCTGTTGAACCGGGACCAATGCGCCGCTTCCTGACGATAGCTCTGCTTCTGACCCTTGCAGCTTGTGGCAGTTCGGGCCCAACGAACACCACTGGCGCCGACCCGTCATTGACGCGCCGCGTCACCGCCAATGCGGCGGATGAGGAACCGCAGCAGCTCTATGCCCTTGGCATGCAGAACCTGCGCGCGCGCAACTATGCCCGGGCGGTTGAGTATTTCGATTCCATTGAGCGTGAGCACCCCTATTCCACCTGGTCCACCAGCGCCAAGCTGATGGCGGCCTATACGGAATATCTGCGCAATCGCTACACGGAAGCAATTGGCGCTTTGGATCGCTTCATTCAGCTTCACCCCGCGCATCGCGACATTGCCTATGCCTATTACCTGCGCGCGCTATCGCAATACGAACAGATCACCGATGCGCAGCGCGACCAGCGCCAGACCACCATTGCCATCGCGGCGCTGCAGGAAGTCATCAACCGCTTCCCCGATAGCGCCTATGCCCGCGATGCGCGGCTGAAGATTGACCTGGGCCGAGACCATTTGGCCGGCAAGGAAATGACTGTTGGCCGCTTCTATCAGCGCCAGGGCCTGTATCAGGCCGCGATTGGCCGCTATCGCCGCGTGGTGGAGGATTTCCAGACCACCAACCACGTGCCGGAAGCCTTGCATCGGCTGGTGGAAATCTATTTAAACCTTGGCCTGCCGGAAGAAGCGCGCCGCAATGCTGCCGTGCTTGGCTATAACTACCCCGGTAGCGATTGGTATGCCGATAGCTATGCGCTGCTGGTTGCTTCCGGCGCCGAGCCCCGTGGTGAGCGTCCTGGCTTTGTCAGCCGGATGCTGAACAAGATTTTCTGATTAGCGGGCGGCGCGCCAATGCTCGCCTCTCTCGCCATTCGCGATGTGGTGCTGATCGAAAAGCTTGATCTGAGCTTCGATGCCGGGCTTGCGGTACTGACCGGCGAAACCGGGGCGGGGAAATCCATTTTGCTGGATAGCCTTGGCCTGGCGCTCGGCCAGCGCGCGGAAGCGGGGCTCGTGCGCGCGGGGCAAACACAAGCAAGTGTTGCCGCCGCCTTCCTGCCCAGCGCCGATCATCCGTGTTTCGAGATTTTGCGAGAGCAAGGCATCAGCGCCGAAGATGAAGTGGTGCTGCGCCGCGTGCTGCAAGCCGATGGCAAATCCCGCGCCTTCATCAATGACCAGCCAGTCAGTGTCGCCTTGCTCAAGCGCCTGGGCGCGATGCTGGTGGAAGTGCAGGGCCAGCATGAACAGGTGGGCCTGGCGGATCCCACCACCCATGCCGGGCTTTTGGATGCCTTTGGCGCGCTGGATACGGAACGCACCGCCACCGCCAGCGCCTGGGCGGCCTGGCGTGATGCCACGCGCCGCCTGGCCGCCGCGCGGGAGGCCATTGCCAGTGCGCAGCGCGAAGAAGAATGGCTGCGCCATGCTGTTGGCGAATTGACGGATCTTGCGCCGGAAGAAGGCGAAGAAGACGCGCTGGCAGCTGAACGCCAAAAGCTGCAACAGGGCGAACGCCGGGCCGAGGCGATTGCCGCCGCGCTTGGGGAACTGACGCCGCGCGACCGTCGTGCGGCATCGCCGGCCCGCGCGCTGCGGGAAGCGGCCCGCGCGCTGGAACGCCTGCCGCCACCGAATGAGGAAGCGCAGCCCGCCATCCAGGCGCTGGCCGCCGCGCAGGATGCCTTGAGCGAAGCAGAGGGGCTGCTGACCCGCTTAATGAGCGAAACCGGCCCCGATCCGCGTCGGCTGGAACAGGTGGAAGAACGCCTTTTCGCGCTGCGTGCGGCAGCACGCAAACACAGCGTGCCGGTCACGGAATTGCCAAGCTTGCTGGTGAAGTTGCGCACGCGCCTGGAAGCTTTGGACGCCGGCGCGGGCGAAGTCGCGGCGCTGGAAGCGGCTGAGGCCAAGGCACGCCAAAGCTACCTTGCCGCTGGTGGCAGGCTTTCAGCGGCGCGGCGCAAATCCGCGTCTGCTTTGGAAAAAGCCTTGGCCGAGGAATTGCCGCCGCTGAAGCTGGATCGCGCGCGGTTGGTGATTGATATCTCGGCGCGTGAGGAGGGCGCCTGGGGCGCGGATGGGCAGGATCGCGTGGCGTTTCTGGTCGCGACCAATCCGGGGCAAACGCCAGGGCCACTCGCGAAAATCGCCTCGGGCGGGGAATTGTCGCGGCTGATGCTGGCGCTGAAAGTGGTGCTGGCGCGGGGTTCGCCCGTGCCGACGTTGATTTTTGATGAAGTGGATAGTGGCATCGGCGGCGCTACCGCCGCCGCGGTCGGTGAACGCCTGGCGCGCGTGGCAGACCGGGTGCAGGTGCTGGTGGTGACGCATAGCCCGCAAGTCGCGGCGCGCGGCGCGCGGCATTTCCGCGTGGCGAAACAGGTGAAGGGCCAGCGCGCGGAAACCCGCGTGGAATTGCTTGATCTGGCCGAAAGGCATGAGGAATTGGCGCGCATGTTGGCCGGCGAAAAAGTGACCGAAGCGGCGCGCGCAGCGGCGAAAAGCCTGCTTGAGGGTGGCGCGTGAAGACCATTCCCGTTGAAGCCTTGAATGAACTTGATGCGGCGATCGAATTGGCCGCGCTGGCGCGGGAGATTGCGCGGCACGACAAGCTCTATCACGGCAAGGATCAGCCGGAGATTTCAGACGCGGACTATGATGCGTTGGTGGCGCGCAACCGCGCGATTGAAGCGCGTTTCCCACAGCTGATCCGCGCCGATAGCCCATCACGCCGCGTCGGTGCCGCAGTGGCGGAAGGCTTTGCCAAATCCCGCCACGGCGAACCGATGCTGAGCCTGGATAATGTGTTTTCACCAGAGGAATTCAGCGATTTCTGCAAGCGCATCCGCCGCTTTCTGGGGCTTTCGGAAGATGAAGCGCTGGCTTTCGTTGGCGAACCAAAGATTGATGGGCTTTCGATCAATCTGCTGTATGAAAACGGCCTTTTCATCAAAGGGGCAACGCGCGGTGATGGCGCGGAAGGGGAAGATGTCACCGCCAATTTGCTGACCATCCCATCCCTGCCACGGAACCTGGCGCCGCCCTTTCCGGAGCGCATTGAAATCCGCGGCGAAGTCTTCATGGAAAAGGCGGATTTCCTCGGCTTCCGCGCCGCGCAGGAAAAAGCCGCTGAGGCGCGGGAAGCGCGGCGCGCGGCGGGTGAGAAACTTGGCGATTCCATCGTCATTCCCGCCAATCCGCGCAATGCCGCCGCCGGTTCCGTGCGCCAGCTTGATGCGCGCATTACCGCGACACGCCCACTGAAATTATTGGCCTATGCCATGGGGGCCGCAAGCGAAACGCCGGCGGAAACGCATCATGCTTTCCTGGATGAATTGCGCCGTTGGGGTTTCGCGGTGAATCCACTCTCACGCCGCTTGGATAGTGAAGATGTGGCGGAAGCCTTCCAGGCGGAAATGGGCGCGGGCCGAGCCGGCTTGGCCTATGATATTGATGGCGTGGTCTATAAGCTTGACCGCATTGATTGGCAGCGCCGGCTAGGCTTTGTGGGCCGCGCGCCGCGCTGGGCCGTGGCGTGGAAATTCCCCGCCGAACAGGCGGTGACGAAGCTGCTTGATATCGAAATCCAAGTGGGCCGCACCGGTGCGCTAACACCGCGCGCGGTGATGGAACCGGTGAATGTCGGCGGCGTGGTGGTGCGCCATGCGACTTTGCATAATGAAGAAGAAATCGCGCGCAAGGATGTGCGGATTGGCGATACCGTCACGCTGCAACGCGCCGGCGATGTCATTCCGCAAATCCTGGGCGTGGTGCTGGAAAAGCGCCCCGCTGAATCACAGCCCTACGCTTTTCCCCAGGCATGCCCGGCCTGCGGTAGCCACGCCATCAGGGATGGCGAAGATGTGGTGCGCCGCTGCACCGGCGGCCTGACCTGCCCCGCGCAAACCACCGAACGCTTGCGGCATTTTGTCTCTCGCCGCGCGATGGATATTGAAGGGCTTGGCGAAGAGAATATCCAAACGCTATTCGATGCCGGGTTGGTGAAAAGCCCGGCTGATATTTTCCGCCTGCACCAGAAGCGCGAAATCCTCGCGGGTTTTGAAGGCTGGGGTGAACGGAAGATCGGCAAATTGCTTGAAGCAATTGAAGCCCGCCGCATTGTGGCGCTGGAACGTTTCATCTTCGCCCTTGGCATTCGCCGCATTGGCGAGCAAAACGCCAAGCTGCTGGCGCGGCATTACCACAGCCTGGAAGCCTGGCGCGCGGGCATGATCGCGGCGCATATCATCGGTTCAGAAGCGCGAGAGGAACTGGGCTCTATCCAGGGCATTGGTCCTGCGATTGCGGAAGAGTTGATCGAATTTTTCGCCGAACCGCGCAATCTGGCCGCGCTTGATGATCTCGCCGCCGAAGTCGCGCCCTTGCCCGTTGAAGAAGCGGGCGCTGCCGACAGCCCTTTCGCCGGCAAGACCATGGTTTTCACCGGCACGCTTGAGCAAATGACGCGCGATGAGGCGGAAGCCCTGGCCGAACGCCTTGGCGCCAAGGTGACGAAATCAGTTTCGAAAAAAACCGATTTCGTCGTGGTGGGCGCCGACGCTGGATCGAAAGCGACCAAGGCGGCGGAGCTCGGTGTGAAGACGCTCTCTGAAGCGGAATGGATTGAACTAGCTCGCTCCTGATCCCCTTCACATTGGCGCGCAAGCCGCGCGCAACCACGCCGCCGTTTCCGCATCCAGCATCGGCGCTACTTGCGCCGCGACACGCGCATGATAGGCATTGACCCAAGCACGTTCCGCCACAGTCAGCAGCGCCGGTTCGATCAAGGCGCGATCAAAAGGTGCCAAGGTCAGCGTTTCAAATTCCAAAAACGGCTTTGCGGCAGCGGCGATATCAGCCTTTTGCACCAGCAACAGATTCTCCAACCGAATGCCAAATTCGCCCGTGGCATAGTAGCCGGGTTCATTCGACAAAATCATCCCCTCAGCCAAAGCCACCACACGCGCGGCACGGCTGAAAGCCGCCGGGCCTTCATGCACGGAAAGATAAGACCCGACGCCATGGCCCGTGCCATGATCATAATCCAGCCCCGCATCCCATAACGGGCGGCGCGCCAGCGCATCCAAATGCGGCCCGGCGACACCGGCAGGGAAGCGCAAAGTCGCCAAAGCGATATGCCCCTTCAGCACGCGCGTAACACATTCACGCAAGTGTTGCGGCGCTGCACCTGGCCCGGTCCATAGCGTGCGCGTGATATCCGTGGTGCCATCCAGATATTGCCCGCCCGAATCAATCAAATAGCATTCATTGGGGTGGATGGCGCGATGGCTTTCTTCCGTCGCGCGGTAATGCACAATAGCGCCGTTTTCGCCTGCGCCGCTGATCGCCGGAAAACTCTCGGCCTGAAACAACAGCACGTCGCGCCGCAGCGCCAGCAATTGCGCGGCAGCGGTTACTTCATTCAAGCCCCCCTTCGGCGCTTCTTCCGCAAACCAGCGCAGAAACCGCGCCATCGCCACCGCATCACGCCGATGCGCTGCGCGCGCGCCTTCCTGTTCCACCGCATTCTTGCAAGCGCGCGGCATGCGGCAGGGGTCTTCCCCCGCGCGGATTTCCGCCCCCGCATCGCGCAGCCAATCCGTGAACCAGGAGGGTGTCGCTTCCCGGTCAATGCGCACGCGCTTGCCCTGCAAGGCGCGCAGCGCCGCCGGCATGGCATCACGCGGCGCAATCGCCACCGCATTGCCCAGATAGGCGCGCGTGTCGTGATCCAGCTTTGCCGGGTCCATGAATAATGAAACCGCGCCATCCGCAAACAGCAACGCGAAGCCAAGCGCCAGCGGCGTGTGGTCCAAATCGCCGCCGCGGATATTCAACAACCAGGCGATGGAATGCGCATCCGCCAGCACCACCGCATCTTCCGCTGCCGCGCGCAGCTCCGCCGCAGCCTCAGCGCGTTTTTCGGATGATGGTTTGCCGGCATAGGAAAGCGGATGCGCCCGCGCCGGCGCCTCCGGGGCGCGGGGCCGATCCGCCCAAATCGCGTCAATCGGGTTGGTCGGCAACGCACGGAAAGTCAGGCCGGGGCGCTTCAGCCGTTCAATCGCCGGTTCGCTATGCAGCCAGGGGTCATAGCCAATCACCAAGCCTTCCGCATGGGCGGCCAGCCATTCGCTCGGCGGTTCTTCCGTGATGTGGCGCGGTTCCCAAAGCGCAACATCAATCTGGTTGCGAATTTGCAGCGTGTAGCGACCATCGGAAAACACCGCCGCCTGCCGGGGCAGCACAATCGCGAGCCCTGCGCTGCCAGTGAAGCCCGTCAGCCAGGCCAGCCTTTCGGCGGAACGCGGCACATATTCGCCCAAATGCTCATCTGCGCGGGGGATCAGGAAGCCCTGCACCCCCATCCGCGCGAGTTCAGCGCGCAAGGCGCCCAAGCGTTCAGCCCGATTCATGACCGCTTCCTTACCAAATATTTCTGAATTGTTGCATGGCTTTCTGTGGAATCATGCGTGTGGCGCATGGCTCTACTGTTGTCTTCGCGCATCACCTGTGCCCCAGAAGCTTCTATATCATCGTCTATCGGACAGGGTTGCTGCCCTATCGGCCAGCACCTCCGCAAAGGAAAGCTAAACATGAACCCGCATTTCGCCAATCTCGAAACCAGCCTCTCGGCCCGCGCCGCGACGATTGAGGCTATCCACCGGGAAGCCGCCGCCGCCCGCGCCACCGCCCGCGCCCGCGCCTTCCGCCATGCCTTTACCATGATCGGCGCCGGCATCGGCGCGGTGCTTTCCGCCATCGCCACCTGGCCCACCAAGCGCGACACCTACAAGGCGCTGGACCAGCTTTCGGACAAGCAGCTTGCCGATATCGGCTTGGCGCGCGGTGAAATCAGCCGCGTTTTTGAACCGGGCTTCGCCCTGCAAGCCGCCAATGATGGCGCGCTGCCTGCGGGCCGTGCCGCCTAACCCCCGAATAACCTGCGCAGCCAGGATTTCAGGCCGCCCCCCTCGGGCGGCCTTTTTTTTGCCCCGGGAGACTTTTGGTGCGTCACATGCGGCCGCCGCGCCGGGGGGGCGAGGGCCGAGGCTATGCTATGCCGCCCTGTATCCTCCGCCGCGATCAACCGCGCTTCCAGGGCCGTCACCTGCGCCACCGCCTCCGGCGGCTTGGTCGCGGTAAGGGCCGTTGCAGCGGCATCGGCCTCCGCGAAATCACCGGCGCGGCGCAAAGCATCAATCACGCGCACGGATTGTTCGGCATCAAGTGCCGGGCCGCTCCGCCACAGCGCCACGGCTTCGCGCCGCCATTGCCGCGCCAGGTCTTCGCGGTTGAGGTCATCCGCGACCCAAGCGGCATGCAGCGTTGCCTCGGCAGCCGCGTGCAAGGCGCCGGTTTCTTCCAGCACATGCGCCCAGGCCAAAAAGCGCCGCGCCAAAACCGGGTGCGCCGTATCGGCGATCAGCGCGCGATATGGGGCGGCAGCCACCGCCTCAGCCCCGGCAGGGTGGGCTTCGCTGATATCAGGCGCGGTATAGCCGCAATGCGGGCAGCTTTGCAGCCAGCGCGACATGGTGGACCGCACCGGCTCACCTGGCCGCAAATCCAGATCAGGCGCTTGTTCCGGCACCGGCGGGCGAAACAGCGCCTGGCGGCTTTCATGGCCGCAAACGCCGCAGCGAATCTCCCGCGCGTCAGATGCCCGCACTGCGGCCATTACGCGGTGCGATCAGCCCCGCCCGATTGCAGCGCCGCCTGCGCCGCCGCCAGCCGCGCCACCGGCACGCGATAGGGCGAACAGGAAACGTAATCCAAGCCGACGCTTTCGCAGAAATGGATGGAGGATGGATCGCCGCCATGCTCCCCGCAAATGCCAAGTTTGATATCCGGCTTCACACTGCGGCCCTTTTCAGCGGCAATACGTACCAGAGCGCCCACGCCATCAGGGTCGATGGACACAAACGGATCCTTCGGGAAAATCCCTTTTTCGATGTAAAGCGGCAGGAATTTGCCCGCATCATCGCGCGAAAGGCCGAAGGTGGTTTGGGTCAGGTCATTCGTGCCGAAGGAAAAGAAATCCGCGACACTGGCAATGGCATCGGCAGTAAGGGCAGCGCGCGGCAATTCAATCATGGTGCCGACGCTATAGACCACGTGATACCCGCCTTCAGCGAAAACTTCCTGCGCCACGCGGTCCACCATGGCTCGGGTGATTTCCAATTCGCGCTTGGTCGCGACCAGCGGAATCATAATCTCCGGCACCGGCGCCTTATGCGTTTTGCGGCCAATTTCCGCCGCCGCTTCAAAAATGGCGCGCGCCTGCATTTCATAGATTTCCGGGAAGGAAATCCCCAAGCGGCAGCCGCGATGCCCCAGCATCGGGTTCGCTTCGGACAATTCCTGCATGCGCCGCTGCATCGCCTCAACCTCGGTGCCCAACGACGCCGCCACTTCCGCGATTTCAAATTCGCTATGCGGCAGGAATTCATGCAAGGGCGGATCGAGCAAGCGGATCGTAACCGGCAGGCCCGCCATGATTTCAAAGAGGTCCAGGAAATCTTTGCGCTGGAAGGGCAACAAGCGCGCCAAAGCGGCGCGGCGGCCATCTTCCGTTTCCGCCATGATCATCTGACGCACGGCGCCGATGCGTTCCGGGTCGAAGAACATGTGTTCGGTACGGCAAAGGCCGATGCCTTCCGCGCCGAAGCGCCGCGCCGTTTCGGCATCCAAGGGCGTTTCCGCATTGGCGCGCACGCGCAAACGGCGCACCTGATCGGCCCAGCCCATCAGCGTGGCGAAATCGCCGGAAAGCTGCGGTTCCACCATGGCGACGGAGCCGATGAAAACCTCGCCCGTCGCACCATCCAGCGTAATGGTGTGGCCGGCTTCAATGCGCACACCACCGGCGCTGAGGCATTGGTTGTTGTAATCCACCGTAATGCCGCCGCAACCCGCAACACAGGGCCGGCCCATGCCGCGCGCCACCACCGCCGCGTGGCTGGTCATGCCGCCGCGCGTGGTCAGCACGCCACGCGCCGCATGCATGCCGTGAATATCTTCCGGCGAGGTTTCAATCCGCACCAGAATGACGCTTTCGCCCTTTTGCGCGCGCGCTTCTGCTTCATCCGCGCTAAACACAACAATGCCGCAGGCCGCACCGGGGGAAGCAGGCAAGCCCTTGGCCAGCAGCTTGCGCGGCGCCTTGGGATCGAGCGTTGGGTGCAGCAATTGATCAAGCGCTGCCGGGTTCACGCGCCGCACGGCTTCCGTGTGATCAATCAAGCCTTCGCGCGCCATATCAACCGCGATTTTCAAGGACGCAGCGGCAGTGCGTTTTCCATTGCGCGTTTGCAACATATAAAGCTTGTTGCTCTGCACCGTGAATTCAATGTCCTGCATGTCACGGTAATGGCGTTCAAGCGTCGCGCGCACCTGCACTAATTCGGCATAGGCCGCCGGCATGGCATCTTCCATGCTGCGTTCGCTGGGTTTGGAGCGTTCCTTCGCCATGGGCTGCGGCGTGCGGATACCCGCCACCACATCCTCACCTTGCGCATTGATCAGGTATTCGCCGTAAAAGATATTCTCGCCCGTCGAAGGGTCGCGCGTGAAGCACACGCCGGTCGCGCAATCTTCGCCCATATTGCCGAAGACCATGGCTTGTACATTGACCGCCGTGCCCCATTCGGCCGGGATGTCATGAAGGCGCCGATAGGTCACCGCGCGCTGGTTCATCCAACTGCCAAACACCGCGCCAATCGCGCCCCATAGCTGAGTCTCAGGATCCTGCGGGAAGGGTTTGCCGGTAACCTCGGCGACCATTTCCTTATAACCATCCACCACGCGATGCCATTCGGATGCGGTGAGTTCAGTGTCTTCGTTCTTCCCGGTGTCGAGCTTCACATGCTCGATAATTTCCTCAAAGCGATGATGATCAACGTCGAGCACCACGGACCCATACATCTGGATGAAGCGGCGATAGGAATCCCAGGCAAAGCGCGCATCACCGGAAGCCGTGACCAGGCCTTCAACGGTTTGGTCGTTAAGGCCGAGATTCAGCACCGTATCCATCATGCCCGGCATGGAAACCCGCGCGCCAGAGCGCACGGAGACCAGCAGCGGGCGGTGATGATCGCCGAAGCGATTGCCGACAGCTTCTTCAACGCGCGCCAGCGCCGCGCGCACCTGCGCCGCCAGAGCATCCGGGTATTTCTGCCCGTTTTCGTAATAGGCGGTGCAGACTTCGGTGGTGATGGTGAAGCCAGGCGGCACCGGCAAGCCGATCGAGGCCATTTCGGCCAGGTTGGCGCCCTTCCCGCCCAGAAGATTCCGCATATCGGCTCGGCCTTCATTGTGGCCGGCGCCGAAGCTATAGACCCATTGTGTCATGGGGGGGGTTCCTCAGGCTTCAATCTTGGAGAAATCCGCCACGGCATCCATGGCGGCACGAAGTCGGGCGAGCAATCGCAGACGATTGCGGCGAAGTTCCGGCGCGGGGTCGTTCACGATCACTTTTTCGAAAAAAGCATCCACCGGGGCGCGGAGCCCGGCCATGGCTTCCATGGCGCGTTCAAAATCCTCGGCTTCGATATCCAGGCGAATGCGGTTGCCGGCGTCTTCCAAAGCGGCGGCAAGGGCGGCTTCTTCGGGTAGTTTCAGCAAATGCGCTTCATAGCCCGTGTCGAAGGCATGGCCGTCGCGCTTTTCTTCGATGCGGAGGATGTTCACCGCGCGGCGATGTGCCGCGAGAAGGTTGGCGCCGGCTTCTGATTCAACGAAACCGCGCACCGCTTCAGCGCGGGAGAGCAGGCGGTTGAGGTCATCATCCGGCGTGGCGCCGAAGACGGCCGCGACGACATCATGGCGCGCACCTTCGCTGCGGAGCTGCGCGCGCAGACGTTCGGCGAGGAAATCGAGCAAACCGGCCGCAAAGGCTGCGACCATGGGAGGGTGTACTATGCGACTTGGCGCTTGCCAGCCACTGGCGCGCTTCGCTTCGGCAACCTCCAAGCCGAAATCCGGTGTCGCGGTGGTGTTAGTCGCCTGCGGGTAGAGGAAGAATGCCTCGCCTATCAGATCAGCCAGCAGCAGGCGCAGCCGATTTTCGCGAATGATGCGAATGGTACCAAGGGCGGCACGGCGCAGCGCGAAGGGATCACCGCTGCCGCTAGGCTTTTCGCCTACGGCGAAGAAACCGACCAATTGGTCAATCTTATCTGCCAAAGCGACCGCAATGGCGATGGGCTCATTCGGCACCGCATCCCCCGCACCGGCTGGGCGGTAATGCGCGGCGATAGCTTCCGCCACGCGCGCATCTTCACCCTGACCAAGCGCGTAATAGCGTCCCATCACGCCCTGTAATTCGGGGAATTCGCCCACCATGCCGGAAGCTAGATCAGCCTTCGCTAGCCGAGCGGCACGTGCCGCGAGATTCGTGTCAACGCCGGTTATTTGCGCGATTTGTCGAGCCAACCGCTCGACGCGGTCGATCCGGTCGCCTTGCGTGCCAAGCTTCGCATGGAACACCACACTATCCAGCTTGGGCAGGAAGCTTTCCAGCTTTTGCTTGCGGTCCAAATCCCAAAAGAACCGCGCATCCGCCAAACGCGCGCGCAGGACGCGTTCATTGCCAGCGACAATCGCCGCGCCGCCATCAGGGGCCGCGATATTCGCTACCAGCGCAAAGCGTGGCGCCGCTGATCCATCCGGCTTGCGCAAAGCGAAAAAGCGCTGATTGACGCGCATGGTGGTGCGCATCACCTCGGGTGGCAAATCCATGAAGGCATCATCAATCCGCCCGAGCAAAGGTACCGGCCATTCAACCAGGCCGGCCACTTCGGCAATCAAGCCCTCATCCGGTACCACTTCCAGCCCTTCGGCGGTGGCAAGCGCATTGATGCCGTCACGGATCATGCGCGCGCGGTCTTCCGCCTCCAGCACTACATGGCGCGTGGCCAAAGCGGATTTGTAGTCAGCGAAGTTGCGCGCGGCGAAAGCGCCGGGGGACATGATTCGGTGGCCCTCGGTCAGATCGCCACTCGCCAAGCCATGACCATCATCGCCGCCCTGCGCCAAAGTGAAGGGCACCGCCTCGCCATCCAGCACGCAGAGAATGCGCTTCAAGGGCCGTACCCACACCATGGAAGATGTGCCGCCCCAGCGCATGGATTTCGGCCAGGGGAAGGCGCGTATCAATGCAGGGATCGCCGCAGCAACCAAGGCGCGCGCTTCGACGCTCTGGCCCGGTTTTATCAATACCCAGAATTGGCCCTGTTCCGTCAGCGCATCGCGTGTGGCGCCGTGCTTGCGTAAAAACCCCTCAATCGCCTGATCCGGCGCGCCAATGCGCGGGCCGCGTTCTTCCTTGGCTTCGGTGGTTACATTTGGCTTCAATTGCGCGGTCAGGCCAATGCGGCGAGGGCCGTAAAAGCTACGCGGTGGCGCTTCCAGCAGCGCGGCGCAGCCATCGGCGAATAGCCGCGCCAAATCCTCCGCCGCGCGTGCCTGCATGCGCGCCGGGATTTCTTCGCAGAATAATTCAAGCAGCAGTTCAGCCATGGGGTTTGATCGCCGGCTCTATATCGGTTGCGGCGAAATCGTCGCCCTTGAAAAGCAATGCCTGCCCGCGTTCCTTGGCCAGCGCATAGGAAAAGCAATCCCCCAGATTGAGCCCCGCCTTATGGCGGCCCTTGCCGAAGCGGCGCCAGGCATCGCGGGCGAGGCTGGCGTGTTCCGCTGTGAAGGGCACGATTTCGGGACGAATGGCCCCCATTAACGCATCAAGCTTTTCCGCCATGCCGGGCAGGGTCCGCCCCTCCGCGACAATGGCGGTTTCCAGCAAGGTTGGCGCGGCAATTGCCGTGGTGTCCGTGTCGCGGATCACGGCAGCCAGGCGTTCCGCATCAGGCTCCTTGAACAGGATTGCGACCAATGCCGAGGAATCAAGAATCATCGCGGCAGGCCGGTTTCGTCATAGAGATCGCGGTGATCACTCGTCACGCCAGGCGGGACCAGCTTGGAGGCTTCCTCAGCTATCGCCATGATGGCGTCGAATTTGCGCTGCCGCGCCGCCTTTTCTCGCGCCAGTTTTTCCGCCACCGCTTCGCGGACGGCCCCGGTCGCCGTGGTGCCGAGCATTGCCGCAAGCTCCTTCGCTTCAGCAATCAGGGCGGCGTCCTTGATGTTCAACTGGCCCATGGCGCACCTTTGGTAGAAACTAGCCCTGATATGGTAGAAAACCCCCGAAAGCGCAAGGTCACGCCCCTTCGCCGGCCAGCCAGGCCTCACAACACCCCTTCGCCAGCGTGCGTACGCGGCCGATATAGGCGGCGCGCTCCGTCACGCTGATGGCGCCGCGCGCGTCCAGCAAATTGAAGCGATGCGATGCCTTGATGCATTGGTCATAGGCCGGCAAGGCGAGCTTCCGTTCCAACAGCGCGGCGCATTCGGCCTCCGCATCCTCAAAGTGCCGGAACAGCATTTTTGTGTCGGCGGCTTCGAAATTATGGGCGCTGTATTCGCGCTCAGCCCGCAGGAACACATCGCCGTATTTCACGCCCTCGCTGTTGAAATCCAGGTCGTAAACATTCTCGACGCCCTGGATATACATGGCCAGGCGTTCCAGGCCGTAGGTCAATTCCGCGCTGGGTTTTTCGCAAGCAATGCCGCCGACTTGTTGGAAATAGGTGAATTGCGTCACCTCCATCCCATCGCACCAGACTTCCCAGCCGAGGCCCCAGGCGCCGAGGGTCGGGCTTTCCCAATCATCCTCAACGAAGCGGATGTCATGCAAGGCAGGGTCAATTCCAAGCGCGCGATAGCTCTCGATCAATAGCGCCTGCGGGTCCGCCGGCGATGGCTTCAGGATCACCTGATATTGGTAATAATGCTGTAGCCGGTTGGGGTTTTCGCCATAGCGGCCATCGGCCGGGCGGCGTGATGGCTGCACATAGGCCGCCTTCCAGGGCTTCGGGCCAAGGGCGCGCAGCGTCGTTGCCGGGTGGAACGTGCCCGCGCCCACTTCCATGTCATAGGGCTGCAGAATGACGCAGCCCTGATCCGCCCAAAAGCGATGCAGGCGCAGGATGATGTCCTGAAAACTGGGGGGCTTGGCGGTCATGGCGGTTCTGTGCTCTGGCGTAAGGCTCGTGCGGGATGCTCTATAGGCAGGGGACCGAGACCGG
>JADCEX010000274.1 GCA_020249825.1 Roseomonas sp. | reverse complement strand
TAGCTGCCGGATGACATGGCGGTTCCCCCTTGGTGAAGTGCATGGTGCATCTTGCAATGCTTGGCGGCGCTTGTCTTGCGCCAGAGCCGCTAATTTGACAGCGCTTCACCGATGCGCGCCACCACCCCATCCCAATCGCCGGCGCGGCCTTGGCGAAATAGGCGCATGCTGGGGTACCAGGGGGAATCCTCGCGATCCAAAAGCCAGCGGAAATCGGGGGCGAAGGGCAGCATCACCCAAGTGGGCTTGCCAAGCGCACCCGCCAAATGCGCAACCGAGGTATCCACCGAAATTACCAGATCGAGGCTCGCGATCAGCGCTGCCGTATCGGCGAAGTCGCCAAGCTCCGCGCTGACATCCAAAATGCCGGAGGCTTCAAGCGCGGCGCGATCCCTATCCCGGACTTCCTTTTGCAGCGAAACCCAGACATCGCCTGGCTGGAACAATGGTGAAATCTTCGCGAGCGCGAGGGACCGGTTGGCATCATTCGCGTGCATCTGGCTGCCGCTCCAGACCAGACCAATGCGGCGGCCGGCGGGTAGGCGCTGATGCCAGCGCGCCACATCCTCAGGCGGTGCCGTGAGGTAGCCATTTTCAAAGGCGGGGATGGTTTCAAGCCTTGTACCGAAGGCCAGCGGCAGCGTCAGCAGCGGGGCATGCAATTCAAATTCTGTCGGTGCTTCATTCTGGCCAATCACGGTGACAGCGGGTTCAAAGCCCTTGAACAACCGCCTTAGCGGGTCTTGCACGGAAAAAGCCACCTTGGCACCCGCAGCCGCGGCGAGCAGCACATAGCGCGCAAAATGGATCGTATCGCCAAGCCCTTGTTCCCAATAGATGTAGAGACGCTGATCCTTGAGCTGCTGATTGCCCCACCATAGCGGTTTTGGATATTTGCGGGCGGCCAAGGTCTTGTGGCGCAGGTTGCGATTCTCATAGGCGAGCCATCCATCCTCGAAACGCCCAAGCGCCAGCAACGCCAGGGCGCGGTTCCATGAGGCTTCCCGATCATCGGGCTGCAGTTTCAATGCGTAATCGTAACTGACGATTGCCTCTTCCAGCCGATGCAAGTTGCCCAGAGCGAAGCCATAGCCCCGGTGAGCAGCTGGATCCATGGGTGCAAGGGTCCGGGCAGTCTCGGCCGACAGCAAGGCTTTCTCCGGCTGACCAAGCAAAATGAGCGCATTGGCGCGCCACACATGAGCTTGAGCGAGTGTGGGGCTGATCGTTAGAGCCCGATCAATGGTACTGAGCCCGTCCTCTGGCCGCCCAAGCGCAAGCAGTGCCTCGGTGCGCGCAATCAAGGCCGAGGTATCATCAGGCTTCCCGCGCAGTGCCGCGTCAGCGGCTTCCATGGCTTCGGCAGGACGCTGCAATGTGCACAAGACCAGGGCCTTATTCACCAAAAAGGCGGGCGAGCCTGGGCGCAGGCTCAGTGCCTTTTCAATACCCGCAAGTGCATCCTCAAGCTTGAATTGATCCATCAGCGCGCAGGCACGATGATTATGTGCTTCGGCATCAAGGGGGTCCAGCGCAATGGCCCGATCGAGGGCGGCAACAGAATCCTTCAATCGCTTCATGTGCGTTAAGGCGACGCCACGGTTCTTATGGGTATTGGCCCTATTCGGATCAAGCGCGATTGCGCGGTCCAGACTGACAAGCGCGTCTTCGTACCGGTTAAGGCGGATCAGCGCGCTACCGTGATTACTATGGGCGGCGGCGTGGCGGGGATTGACTTCCAAGGCCCGACGGATGAGGGCCTCGCCCTCTTCGAGGTGCCCCATTTGAGCGGCAGCGATACCCGCAAAATGCAGCGCATCAAGATTGCGCGGGTCGAATTTCAAGACGGCCCCAAAGGCAGCCCTGGCCGCAGCAAATTCACCCTGCTGGAGTAGTGCGGTCGCCTCGGCAAGTTTCCTGGAGATGGCTTTGGGTGGCTGCTTCATGTGTTGCACCGGTCATGGGATCGGAGGCTTCTAAGGGGTTTGTCAGATGCCCTTTATGGCGCCCCGACTCGAGAAAATGGTTAACAGATGTTCAGCCGCCACCGTTTCCGGCGAACGGCTGGTAAGGAAACCTATGAGGTGGCGGAGGAGTGTAGCGCTTTCAGGCCAAGCGGTTTGAATTGTCTTGCTTGTCTCCCGCCACCTTCCGCGCCAGGGTGGGCCATGATCCCCGATATCCCCGCGCCCGGTCACGCCGCGACGCTTCTGCCCGGCTTGCGCTGGCTGCGCTTTCCCCTGCCTTTCCCGCCGAGCCATGTGAATGTCTGGCTATTGGAAGATGGGCCAGGTTGGCTCGCGATTGATTGTTCCATCGCCAATGATGCGTCGCGCGATTTGTGGCGCGAGGCATTGGCCGGCGATGCCTTTGCCGGGCGGGCCTTGCATCGGCTGCTGGTGACGCATTTCCACCCCGATCATGCCGGGCTGATGGGCTGGCTTGCGGAAAATCATGGGTTGGTTCCGCTGATGACCAAGATCGAATGGCTGCAGGCGCGCGCACTGTGGTTCGATACGGGGGCGGAGATGGTGGAACATC
>JADCEX010000273.1 GCA_020249825.1 Roseomonas sp. | reverse complement strand
CGATCACCGTACCTATGATTTCCACCCCGGCAAGATGGCCGGCTGGTTGGAGGCTTATGAGAAATACGGCCTGCCCGTGCAAAAGCGCATGCTCGGCCAATTGCTGCTTTTCGCGGTGACCGAGATTGGGCCGATCAACCAGGTGGTCTTCATGTGGGCCTATGAGAGCCTGGGTGACCGTGACCGCCGCCGCACCGCGATGATGAGCGATCCGGGCTGGGCGGAATTCGGCAAGGCGATTGCGCCGCTGGGCGCGCTCAAGCAGCAGACGGTGATGGAAATGAAGCCGACGGCGTTTTCACCGGTGAAGTAATTCGCCAAGGCCGGGAAAGGCGCCTGGGCAATCGGCCCTGGCGCCCTTCCTGCCGCCAAATCACCAAAAAAAAGATCAAAGCGCTTTGCTTTAAGTGCCTGTTAACGTTTTGGCATGCGTATACTCTCGCAATCGCCGGAAGGAATGATGCGAAGCGCCGCAACCCCCAAAGTCAGAGGCCTTTCTCGCAGCAGCAGGGATCGCTTTGTGGTCTTTGCTTTTGCGGCGGCTGAATTATTGGTGGAAACGGATCTCCAAGGCAGCATTACCTTCGCCGAAGGGGCCTTCCGCGCCCGTTTTGGACGGCCCGCTGAGGAATTCCTCGGCAAGCCCGTGGGGTCACTGGTCGCGACCAGTGACCGCCCTGCCTTTGCAACCGCCTTGGGGCTTTTGCTTGAACGTGGCCGCCTAAAGCCTGCCGCACTGAAACTTGCGGATGATGCTGCGACTGCTTTCAGCGTAGCCGCGCTACGGCTTGATGAGGCGCAGCCAAAGCTGATCCTTACTTTTGCGCCACTGCCCCGTGAATTGCCCGGTGGCCCACTGCCTGGCGGGCCAGGGCTTGCCAGCCTGGCCGAGGAAATCCTGCGCTCCGGCGAACCAGGTGGCTCGGTCGGCTTTCTGGAATTGACTGGCCCGGCGGGCAGATATGTGCCGGGCGGTGAGGTCAATCAGGAAATTCAGGCTGAATTGAACAAGCAAGCGGGTGAGGGCGCCGTCGCTACCGAACTGGCCGCCGGGCGCTACGGGGTATTGCCGGGTCAGGTACCGTTTGATCTGCCGGCGCTGACCTCAGCGGTTTCGGAAATCCTCAAGGATCGCGGCGTCAATGATGTCTCGGTCGGCGCCATGGCTGTAGGGCTTGAAGCGGAGGGGCTGAGCCCGGTTCAAGCCACGCGGGCGCTGCGCTTCGCGCTGGCCGCTTTTGCGCGGGGCGGCAATGATGCGCTTGAAAAGGCGGGCTTTGCCGGGGGGCTGGCGGGCTTCTTGGACAGCGCTTCGGAACGCGCCACCGTGCTCCGGCGCAGCATTGCGGAACGCCGCTTCCGCATGGCCTTTCAGCCGATAGTGGCCCTTTCTGATCGCACCCCGCATCATTATGAGGCGCTGATCCGCCCCCTTCAGGCCGATGATACGGCCATGTCTCATCCCGGTGAATTCGTCGCCCTGGCTGAAGCTGTTGGGCTCACCGAGGAACTTGATTGGGCGGTGGTGAGTGCTGTGTGTGAAGCGGCTGGGGCGGCCGGCGGCACCCGCGTTGCCTGCAATCTTTCCGGGCTTTCCCTGCAAAGCCCCAAATTCCGCGAGGAAATGAAGACGCTATTGGAAAATACCCCCGGCATGGCCGAGCGTCTGGTGGTGGAAATTACCGAAACCGCCGAAATCGAACAGGAAGATGAAGCGGTGCGCATGATTGAATTGCTGCGGGAACATAAGATACCCGTCTGCCTGGATTTTTTCTGCGCCGGGGCCGCGGCCTTTCGGTATTTGCGCGCCTTCAAGGTGGATTATGTGAAGGTCGATGGCATTTATGTCGCCAATGCCTTGCAGAGTGAACGTGATCGGGGCTTTATCGCTGCCATGGTTGATCTTGCCCGCACGGTTGGCGCCCAGGTGGTGGCTGAACGCATTGAAACGGAAGAAGAAGCGGCGCTGATGCTTGAACTCGGCGTGCGCTATGGCCAGGGCTATCTTTTCGGCAAGCCGAAGATGGAATTGGCCGTCCGCAAAGCAGGGCTGGCCTGGCAAGAAGAAAAGTGACCGCCGCGGCGCCGCCGCGCCTTTGCGTGGTGATCCCTTGTTACAATGAAGCTGCCAATGTGGCGCCCATGGTGGCGCAGCTTGATGCCACCTTGGCCGGCATCGCCTGGGAAGCGATTTTCGTTGATGATGACAGTCCCGATGGCACCAGCGCGGCAGTGCGCGCCATTGCCGCGCAGGATGCGCGCATTCGTGGCATCAGGCGCATCGGGCGACGCGGGCTTGCTTCTGCCTGTATTGAGGGAATGCTTGCCACCTCAGCGCCCTTCCTTGCGGTGATTGATGGCGATTTGCAGCATGATGAAACCCTGCTGCCGCGCATGCTGGCAGCATTGGAAGCCGGTGAAACCGATATCGTGATCGGCAGCCGCAATATCGAAGGCGGCGACAAGCAGGGCGGGCTTACTGCCGTGCGGCAAATGATCTCCGATACCGGGGCGGCGCTTGCCAATGCCGCTTTGCCGATGCGTGTGAGCGACCCGATGAGCGGTTTTTTCGCCCTGCCGCGCGACGTGTTTGAGGAAGTGGCGCCGCGCCTAACCGGCACGGGCTTCAAGATCCTGTTGGATATTCTGCTATCAGCAAAACGGCCTTTGCGGAGCCTGGAGATCCCCTATTCCTTCCGCGCGCGCGTGGCGGGCGAAAGCAAGCTGGATGCGGCGGTGCTGCTGGAATTTGCGGGCCTGCTGGCGGATAAGGCTTTGGGCGGCGTGGTGCCTCTCCGGTTCCTGTCCTTCGCCGCCGTAGGTGCCATTGGGGTGCTGGTGCATTTGGCGGTGCTTGGGCTGCTGCATGGCTTTGGCGGGGTTGGCTTCAATGCTGCGCAATGGGCCGCCACGCTGATCGCGATGACCGCGAATTTCCTGCTGAACAACCGCATCACCTATCGTGATCGCCGCCTGCGTGGCCCCGCACTGCTGCGCGGATTGGTGCTGTTCTATCTGGTCTGCGGATTGGGTGCGGCAGCCAATATCGGCATTGCCAATCTGCTGTTGCGCGATGGCGTGCTGGCTTGGGGCTTGGCCGGCGCGGCGGGGGCAGCACTCACGGTAGTGTGGAATTACGCGGTTTCCGCCACGCTGGTCTGGCGCGCCAAGTGAATCCCTGGCTGGTTGCGCTGCTGGCGCTGACAGGGTTGCGCCTGCTGCTGGCGGCGATCCTGCCGCTGTCACCAGATGAGGCTTATTACTGGGTTTGGTCCCGTAGCCTTCAGGCGGGTTATCTGGACCATCCACCCGTGGTGGCGATTTTCATCTGGCTCGGTACCGCGCTGGGCGGTGATACGCCGCTTGGCGTGCGGCTTTTGGGGCCGGTCACGCTGTTCGTGGGCTCCCTGATGTTGGCGCGCAGTACCGAGGATCTTTTCCCCGGCCGCGGTGCCGGTCCTTGGGCTGCGGCGTTGATGAATGCGACGCTTTTCGCGGCACTTGGCGCCGTGACCATGACGCCGGATACGCCCTTGCTGTTTTTTTGGGTGGCTACGCTATGGGCCGTGGCGCGGGCGCATCGCAGCGGGGATGCGCGCTGGTGGCTGGCCGCCGGGGTTTTCGCGGGCGGAGCGCTGCTGTCCAAATACACGGCTGCCTTGCTCGGCTTCGGCTTGGGACTGTGGCTGGTGCTGTTGCCGGAAGCGCGGCGCTGGCTAATGCGCTGGCAGCTTTGGGCAGGGGGCGCTTTGGCAGTAGCGCTTTTTGCGCCAGTGATTTTCTGGAATGCCGCGCATGAATGGGCATCCTTTGCCAAGCAGGGTGGGCGCACGGCTGCCGGTGGGGCGGGGCAGAGTCTCCGCTGGCTCGGCGAATTGTTGGGTGGTCAGGTGGCCTTGGTGACACCTTTAGTGTTTCTGCTTTGTGTTGTGGGTGCCTTCATGGCGGCACGGCAGGTCTGGCGCGCGCGCGATACCGGGGCTGGGTTGTTGCTTGCGCTGATCTTGCCTGGGGCGATGATCTTCGTCTGGCAGGCTTTGGGCAGCCGGGTGCAGGGGAATTGGCCGGCGATCCTCTATCCCAGCGCCGCCATTGCTGCCGCCGCGCTGCTGCCTGCTTCCTGGCTCCGCTGGCGCATGCCTGCCCTCGCGCTGGGCTTCGCCATGGCCGGCGCAGCCTATCTGCAAGCCACCGCCGCGCCCTTGCCGCTGCAGCGCCGCCAGGACCCGACGCTCGCGCGGCTTGGCGGCTGGGATGGGCTGGCGGCCGATCTGGCGCGGGCCGCCAAGCGCGAAGGTGCGGCCTTTATCGCGGCTGAGGAATATGGCTTGGCTTCTGGCATGGCCTTTCGCCTGCCGCCCGAGGTGCCAGTCCTGGCCATGGACCCGCGCTGGCGCTTCTTCACTTTGCCCACCCCCCCCGAAAATGCCCAAGGTTTGCTGATCCGCAGCGAGAGACGCGGTGAGGGCCCACCGCTTTGGCCAGGCGCGGCGCCTATTGAAGGCGATGCCGGCCGGCTGGTTCGTACGCGCCGCGGCCAGCAGGCCGAAGCCTATCGGCTATTTCGTGTCAGCACCGCGCCCGACCAGCCGCCAAGTGCGGTTTTGCCCAGGCCCCGGCAGTAATCTTCTTGACCTTATGGGGAAGCGGGCCTTTATCGCTTTCAACGAAAGGTTCCCTGCCATGCACATCCTGAAAAGCCGCCCCTGGAATCTGCCCGAAAGCCAAGTCACGCCGGAATCGCTGGTGTTTGGTCGGCGTAAGGCGCTGGCGCTTGGCGCTGGGATGCTGGCCGCTGGCCCCGCCATGGCACAGCAGGCCGGGCTGCCGCCCGCCATGCGCAATCCGCGTTACGTGCCAGGCCGCGCCATCACCGCCGAGCGTGAGGTCACCACCTACAACAATTTCTATGAATTCGGCAGCCACAAGACCATCAGTGCCGCCGCCCAGCGCATGCCCCAACGCCCCTGGACGGTGAAGGTGGAAGGCATGGTGGAAACCCCGCGCGAATACGGCATTGAAGACCTGCTCCGCCGCATGCCCCTGGAAGAACGCGTCTATCGCCTGCGCTGCGTGGAAGCCTGGGCCATGGTGGTGCCCTGGACCGGCTTTCAATTCTCTGCCCTGATGGCCGAGGTAAAGCCGCTATCTTCCGCGCGCTATGTGGTGTTCCAGACTGCAGTGCTGCCTTCTGTCATGCCCGGCCTGCGGCAGACCTGGTATCCCTGGCCCTATACGGAAGGCTGCACCATCGCCGAAGCCGCCAATGAGCTTTCCTTCATGGTGGTGGGCGCCTATGGCAAGCTGCTGCCGCCGCAAAATGGCGGGCCCATTCGCTTCCATCAGCCCTGGAAATATGGCTTCAAAGCCGGCAAGAGCCTCGTCACCATACGCTTCACCGATCAGCGCCCGATCACCTTCTGGGAAAAGCTGCAGCCGCAAGAATATGGCTTCTGGGCCAATGTGAACCCGGCCGTGAATCACCCGCGCTGGAGCCAGGCGCAGGAACGCATGCTTGGCACGGGGGAGACGGTGCCAACCCTGCTCTTCAATGGCTATGGCGAATTTGTCGCTGATCTCTACACCAATCTGCAAAATGAAAGGCTTTGGGCGTGATGCTGGCATGCGCCTGATTGGCCTTGTCCTGCTGGCGCTGGCCGCAGGGCTTTACTTGATGTTCGGCAGTGATCCCCTGGGGGCGCTGCTGTTTCGCCTTGATTCCGGATTGCTGAGTTTGGTGCAGGCCGGCGTTCAGCGCTATCTTCTGCCCATGTTGTGGGATCACGTGCTGCTGCCGGTATTGGAGGCGCCTGCCTGGGGCGTGCCCCTGGTGCTGGGTGCTGCCCTGACCCTTTTTGGCTGGATGCGCGCGCGTGGCTGACGCCGCATCGTATCACCAGCTTTTGCTGGTGGAGGATTCACCCTCACTCGCCACTGTCTATCAGGAATATCTGCGCGCGGGGCCATACAATATTCGCCACGCGCATTGCATTGCGGATGCGCTGAAATTCGCCAATCAGGCCATGCCCGATGGCGTACTTTTGGATTTGCGCCTGCCCGATGGTGATGGGCTTTCCGTACTGCGCGAATTGCGCGGGCGCGATCCTGACCTGCCTGTGGTGGTGATGACTGCGCATGGATCAGTGGCGCTGGCGGTGGAGGCGATGCAGGCCGGCGCGTCTGACTTTCTGGTCAAGCCCTTCGCACCAGAACGCCTGACGGTCACGGTTGCCAATGTGATGGAACGCGCGGCCTTACGCCGGCAGGTAGCAGAATTGGCTGCTGTGGCGCCGCGCCAGGGATTTGCCGGCTTCATCGGCGCCGCACCGGCCATGCAGGCCGTCTATCGCATTCTGGAAAATGCCGCCGCGTCACGCGCGACCGTTTTCGTGACCGGCGAAAGCGGCACCGGCAAGGAATTGGCGGCTGAGGCAGTGCACAGCATCTCCCCACGCAAGGCCGGGCCTTTCATTGCCATCAATTGCGCGGCGATTCCGAAGGATTTGATTGAAAGCGAAATCTTCGGCCATGTGCGCGGTGCCTTTACCGGCGCGGTGGCGGATCGCATTGGCGCGGCGCGCGCAGCGGATGGCGGCACGTTGTTCCTGGATGAGATTTGCGAAATGGATTTGGCGTTGCAGGGCAAGCTGCTCCGCTTCATTCAAACCGGCACCTTCCAGCCGGTTGGCAGCGGCAAGACACTGCAAACCGATGTGCGCTTTGTCTGCGCGACCAATCGCGATCCTTTGGAAGAAGTGCGCGCCGGCCGCTTCCGTGAGGATTTATACTACCGCCTGCATGTGATCCCGGTGCCATTGCCGCCGCTGCGTGACCGTGGTGATGATGTGCTGGCTTTGGCTGAGGCATTTCTGGTG
>JADCEX010000272.1 GCA_020249825.1 Roseomonas sp. | reverse complement strand
TGATGGAACATTTGGCCGCGCGCGGCATGGCCTGCCCGACGCCGGTGCATGGGCAGGATGGCACGGCGCTGCGGGAATTGGCGGGGCGGCCGGCGGCGATTGTCACCTTTCTGCCGGGTGTTTGGCCACGCCGCGTGCGGGCGGAACATTGCGCGCCACTCGGCAAGGCTTTGGCAGAAATGCATTTGGCCGGGGCGGGGTTTGATATGCGCCGGCCCAATGCGCTTGGCCCCAACGGCTGGGCACCCTTGTTGGATGGCTGCCGCGCGCGGGGTGATGAGGTGCAGCCCGGCCTGATTGCGGAATTGGACGCAGCACTGGCTGGCATTCTGGCCGCCTGGCCGGCTGAGGGCAGCCTGCCGGTTGGGCAGATTCACGCCGATCTTTTCCCCGATAACGCGTTTTTCCTGCCGGGCGCCGATGGCCAGCCGCGTGTTTCCGGCGTGATTGATTTCTATTTCGCCTGCACGGATCTTTTCGCCTATGACATTGCCGTTTGCGTGAATGCCTGGTGCTTTGAGCCGGATTATTCCTTCAACGTGACGCGTGCGCGCGCCATGCTTGGCGCCTATCGCGCCATTCGCCCGCTGTCGGAGGCTGAATTGGCCGCCCTTCCGGTGCTGTGCCGCGGTGCGGCGCTGCGCTTTCTGCTGACCCGGCTTTATGACTGGACCCACACGCCCGAAGGCGCGCTGGTGACGCGGAAGGACCCGGTGGAATATCTACGCAAGCTGCGCTTTTTCAGCGGGGCCGAGACGCTTGCGGCCTTCGGCCTGTGACTGGCAGCGCCGACCCGCGCCCCTTGGTCGAGATTTGGACCGATGGCGGCTGCAAGCCCAACCCCGGCCCCGGCGGCTGGGCCGCCATTCTGCGCTTTGGCGAGCATGAGCGGGAGCTTTCGGGCAATGAGGCCGAGACCACCAATAACCGCATGGAATTGACCGCCGCGCTGAAGGCCCTGGAAGCGCTGAAAAAACCCTGCCGCGTGGCGCTGCATACGGATAGCGAATACCTGCGCAACGGCATCAGCCGCTGGATCCATGGCTGGGTGCGCGCCAATTGGCGCAATGCGGCGAAGGAGCCGGTGAAGAATCTGGATTTGTGGCAGGGCATTCTGGCCGCCGCCAAACCACATGAGATTGAATGGCGCTGGGTGCGCGGCCATGCCGGGGACCCGATGAATGAACGCGCCGATGCGCTGGCGACGGCGGCGCGGGATAAGGCGGCTGACGGAGAGATTTAGGGTCGTATTTTCCGAGCCGCCAAGCGATGTTGCTTGGCTTGAAAATGCTCCGGCTTGCCCAAACTCCAGGCTGTCGAGTATATCAGGCTGGCGGCGCGGGCGTAGTTCAGAGGTAGAAGGTCAGCTTCCCAAGTTGAATGTCGCGGGTTCGATTCCTCCCGCCCGCTCCATGCGGTTTCCGGACAGCTGTGGTCCTTGCGCATGCGGTTTTTTAAACTGCTGGCTTTGGTGTGTCGTGCGTCACGGCAAGGTTGACCGGAAAAGCTGATTTACAGTTGTTCGGGCATCGCGTATTTTAGGAAGAGTTAATCTAGCGCTTAAGCAGGGCGGGTAAGCTGAATGTCACAAACCATTGGGGATGACTATATCGTCGGTACCGCTGGCGCGGATGAAATCGTTGGTGACCTTGGCAACGATACCTTTGATGGCCTTGGCGGCAATGACGATATCATCGGCGGCGAAGGCAATGATCTGATCTTCGGCGGTGACGGCGACGATACGCTCGATCCGTATGACGGCAATGATACGATGCTGGGCGGCAATGGCCGCGATCACATCTTCGCCTATGGGTCTGATTCCATAGATGGTGGCGCGGGCAATGACAGCCTTTATGGCTGGACCGGCAATGATACGATCTCCGGCGGTGATGATGATGACATCATTCAAGACTTGGCCGGTAACAACCTTTTTTCCGGTGGTTCCGGACGGGATACCATACGTGGCGGCGGTGAAAATGATACGCTTTTGGGCGGTCTCGGCAATGACAGCATCATGGGCGAATTCGGGACCGCGGATTGGGTCAGCTATGCCGACATGGCCGCAAGCAGCCAAGGCGTTACGGTGGACCTCAACACCAACCGCGCGACCGGGGCGGCGGGGTCCGATACGCTTTCAGACATCGAAAATGTACTGGCTGGTGCGGGCAGTGACAGTATCCTGGGGGACTCCGGCCATTCCAGCCTTGATGGTAATGCGGGCAATGACACCATTGATGGCGCCGGCGGCGCCGATATGGTCTCTGGTGGCAATGGTGATGACTTCCTGTTCGGCGGTAATGGCAATGATACGCTGATCGGTGGCGCAGGCGCGGATACACTCAGCCTTTCTGCCGGAAGTTGGACGTCGGACAATGATGGCATCTGGACCACCTATTCCCAAGGCAGCATCAGGCTTTATGTCCAGGGTTTTGAAAGCGTCATCGGCGCGGCGCCGACGAGCGCTGACGAAAACCTACTCGGTACTAGCGGTAACAACTCGCTTTCGGGCGGCAACGGCAATGACACGCTTTCAGGTCTTGAAGGCGCGGATACGCTTGATGGCGGGGCGGATAACGACTACCTGATCGGCGGCGATGGCAGTGATTTATTGATCGGCGGTGCCGGCAATGACACGCTAATCGGCGGCGCTGGTGACAACCTCTCAGGCGGCGCCGGCGATGACATCATCCTTATCGGCACCACCACGCTTGCCGATATCACCGCGCTATTCGCTTCATAGCGGAACAATCCAGCAAAACCCGTTGCCCACCCCCGCACAGCCCTGCCATGCTGGAGGCGCATAAAGCCAACCAAGGCAACGCCCATGCTCCCGCTTCTCCTTCGCGGCACGCTGCGCGGGCGCAGGTGGAATGGCCCAGCCGGCCCATTCGCATCATTACCCCCTCGGCGGCCGGGGTGCTGCGGATTTCATCGGGCGCACGCTTGGGCGTTTTCTGGAACCGCATCTGCGCCAACCGGTCGTGGGTGGATAATCGCCCCGGCGCTGGCGGGCTCACGGGGACCGAGGCCGCCAAGCCGCATGAGATTGAATGGCATTGGGTGCGCGGCCATGCCGGGGATCCGATGAATGAACGCGCCGATGCGTTGGCGACGGCGGCGCGGGATAAGGCGGCGGAAGGTTGACCTTGCTTGGCCGGCACTGAGCGCCATCGGATACGCCACGAATGGATATTGCTTGGTGCCTTTACCTCGCTTGGCAGGGGATGTTGCCGCCGCATTGCCAAGCCAGTCGAAAGCAGCTGGTTTGAAAATCCTTGTCTTCCGCCGAAATCTGCCAGATGCTGCCCGGCGCAGCCAAAGCTACGGCACCAAGAAAAGGAGAGGACGTTCATGCTCAGTGATCTTCGCGGCGTGATCCCGCCGATTTCCACCCCCTTCGACGCCCAAGGCAATGTGATCCACGCTGCCCTGGCAGAGATTGTTGAATTCCAGATCGCCGCTGGCGTGCATGGGTTGATCCCCGGCGGCAGCACGGGCGAAGGCCATACCTTTGAACGTGAGGATTTTGCCCGCATGTTCGAAACCGTGGCCAAGACAAATCGCGGCCGCCTGCCCTTGCTTGCCGGGCTGATCGTGAATTCCACGCAGGAGGCAATCATCCGCGGGCGTATGGCCCGCGACCTTGGTGCGCAAGGGCTGCAGGTGACGCCGGTGCATTACCTGTTCAAGCCGGATGAGGAAGCAACACTCGCACATTTCCGCGCTGTTGCCGAAGGCACGGGGCTGCCCATCCTGATCTATAATGTCATTCCGTGGAATTACCTTTCTCCTGCCCTGCTGCTGCGCATCATGCGCGAAGTGCCGGGCGTGGTTGGCGTGAAGCAAAGCTCGGGCGATCTCAAGCTGCTCGCGGATCTGGTCTTGCAGGCGCGGCCGCAGGATCTGATCTTCACGGCGATCGATGCGCTGCTCTATCCAAGCTATGCGCTCGGCGCGCGGGGCACGATCTCAGCCCTGCCGGCCGCTTCGCCGCATGCCAATGTGGCACTTTGGGATGCGGTGCAGCGCGGGGATCACGCGACCGCCAAGGCGCTGCATGAACGGCTTCTGGTGCTGTGGAATGCGCTATCGGCGGAAAATCTGCCGGCCAATGTCAAATATGCGCTGGCCTGTCAGGGGGTGCCTTCAGGGCTTTCCCGCGCGCCCATGCCCATGCCTGATGCAGCGCGCCAAGCGGCGATCCGCGCCGGGCTGGAAGGGCTTGGGGTGGTGCTTCGGAAAGCGGCGTAACTGCCGCTTCAATAACTCCCCCGGATTGATCCGGGGGAGGCCTTGCCGATTGCGGGGCGATTCCGCTTTGGTTGTTATGCCTTAATGCGAAAGCAACACCGGCACTGTCATTTCACGAAGCAGGCTACGCGTGACGCCACCAAGGACCAGTTCACGCCAACGCGAATGGCCATAGGCACCCATCACCAGCAAATCCGCGCCCATGTCACTCGCGTGATTGAGCAGCAGTGCAGAATCAGACACATCATCCGCAACCGCCTTGGCCACTTCCACCTTCAGCCCATGGCGCGCCAAATGCCGCGCGATATCGGCACCTGGTTCTTCACCATGCCCATCCAGGCCGCGCTTCGGATTGGCCAGGGAAACCGTCGCTGTTTCTGCCTTGGCAATCAGCGGCAAGGCATCATGCAGCGCACGCGATGCTTCGCGGCTGGCATTCCAGCCAACCAATACGCGCTTGCCGATGGATTTGAAATTGCCCGCGAAGGGAATCGCCAATACGGGCCGACCGGAATCGAACACCACCGCTTCCAAAAGCCCGGCATTGTCGCTTTCCGGATCATCCTGGCCCAACACGATCAGATCGGCATAACGGCCATGCAGCGCAACAATCTCCGGCGTGGTGCCTTCCATCTGGCGCCATTCACCCATGATACCCTCACGCGCCAGCGCCACTTCAAAAGCCGCCTTCAGCTTCACGCCGGCAGCAAGCGCGGATTGGCGCATCTGTTCCATCAATTCCGCGATTACCGCGCCACCGCCGCCACCATCGCCCATGGCCATGACCGGGATCGCGACATCTATCACCTGCAGCGCAGCCAAGTGCGCGCCATGCTGCCGCGCGAGCGACGCCGCGATATCAAGGCGCACCTGCGCACGCGGCGATTGATCCAAATGGACGAGAATTTCACAGAGCTTCATCTCAGCCTCCTCCCGAGGAATGGCGCATGAATAGATGGGATCGTCAGACGCTGACTTGATCAATGTCAAGTTTGGCGCGCTTCAATCCTCCTCTGGGCGTTTCCAGGTGATGAACCAGCCGACATCCCCAGGAATTCCGCCCGGCCAATCAAGGATTTGCACCTTGATCTGAAAGCCGCGTGGCGCCAATTCGCGTTCATAGAAATCATAGGCGCGCTTCGGAAAGCCGCTCAGCCTTTCCCGCCAGGCAGGATCATGGCTGGTGATGGACCGCCCTTGATCAGGCAGCCATTCGGATGGAAAACGCATCACCAGCGCTTCCTTCTCACCAGCATCCACCGCGCGCCGCACCAGGGTGGCGATACGGTCCAAGGCGTCGGGGGCGATTTCGCGCGCCTCAAACGCTTCGCGCAGCTTTTCCTGTTCCGCTCGGCGCGCTGCTACCTCAGCACGCTCCGCGGCCTCAGCAGCGTGCTTCTTGCCGTCCACGTAATCCCAGATGGATTGAGCGCTGAAAATTTGCGTGGGTAAGGTCATGATCGCGTCCTTTTTCCTTTGGTGCGTTATTGCGCCAAGGCCTGAGACGCATTCTTGATCTACATCACAATTTCATCTGCCCTCAAAACTTGGTGCGCGTTTTTCCAGCATGGCATCCACGGCTTCACGATGATCCCGCGTACCATGTGCCAACGCCTGATAGGCCGCCGACATTTCAAGCAATGTTGAAAGCCGGGTGTGCTGGCTTTCGCGCAACAGGCGCTTGGTCAGCCGCACTGCTTGCGGCGGATTGGCGGCGATTTTCGCTGCAATGGCGCGCGCCGCATCCAATAGTGCTTCCGGCGCCACCACTTTTGAAACCATGCCGCAGGCCAGCGCCTCAGTGGGGCCAATAGTTTCCCCCGTCAGCGACAATTCCAAAGCCTTCGACATGCCCACAACCTTTGGCAGTAAATAGGCACCACCATCGCCGGGCACGATACCTACTTTCACAAAGCTTTCGGCAAACAGCGCCTTTTCGCTGGCGACGCGAATATCGCACATCAACGCCAGATCAAGCCCCGCGCCAATCGCCGGTCCATTCACGGCGGCGATGGTTGGAATATCCAATTCGTAAAGTGCCAGCGGAATCAGCTGAATGCCACGGCGATAGGATTCGCGAATCTCTGCCCCCGTGCCGCCGCCAGTAATGCCGGTTTTGTCCCGCATGCCCTTCAAATCACCGCCGGCACAAAAGGCCGAACCGGCTCCGGTCACGATGACGCAGCGGACGCTATCATCCCGCGAAAGTGTGCGGCAGGCTGCTTCCACTTCCTCACATTCCGCGCGCGTCGAAATCGTATTGCGTTTTTCAGGCCGATTGAGCGTGAGGATAACGATGCCGCCATCACGTTCGATATTCAGAAATGGGCTCATGGGGTGACTTCCTCCTCGCGCGCAGTGATGAGGGGCCAAAGGGCACCAGGCAGCGCTTGCGCTTCCTGCCCGATCCGTTTGGCCCAAAAGCCTTCGCTGCCACCTTCTTCACGCCAGGACCAAAGCCGGCGCGTGAAATGATGCAGTTGATGTTCTTCCGTAATGCCCATGGCGGCAAAAACCTGATGCGCAATGGCGGCACCACGCGTGGCCGCCTCACCCACTGTGATCTTCGCGCAGCCAATCTCAAAGGCTGCCGCCGCCAGGCCACGCCGATCCACCGCGCGTGCGGCGGCAGCAGCGGCGACCGATGCGGCGGAGGTTTCGGCGGCAAAGACCGCCAATTGCTGCTGCACGGCCTGAAACCGCCCAATCGGGCGGCCAAATTGCTTGCGCGTATTGGCGTGATCCACGGCCAGCGCCAGTGCTGCCTGCATTGTACCTGCAATCTGTGCTGAGCGCATGAGTGCGGTACACAGCAAGCCTGCTTCCGCGCCCCAGCTATTGGGCAAAACCGCTTCCGCAATGGGTGCGCCGATGATACGCGCCCGATCCCGCGCCTCATGGCCGATATTGCTGCCTTCTTCCCAAGCGAGCGCGGCAGCCGGGTAAAGCGCAATACGCGCCCCATCCAGCAGCGCGACATGGCCAGCATGGCGCCCCCAGGGAATGGCGCCGTTGCGCGCACCGAAACTCAGCACGCCATCGGGCGGCGTGATGCCTGCCGCTGCGAGTAAGGCACTGCCAAAAACACTCTCCGCCAGCGGTACCGGCGCCGCATGACGGCCCAGCACTTCCAGCAAGGGCGCCACATCCGCAAAGCCAAGCCCAACACCGCCCGCTTCTTCCGGAACCAGCGCGCCATTTAGGCCGAGTGCAGCCATGGCATCCCATGTGGCAGCCGGCCAATCGCCCGCTTCCAGGCTGCGCAGCACCGCGACATCCGCCGCATCCGTCAGCGCGCGATCGGCCTGTTCGGCAAGTTCCGTTGCGATTTCGCTTGGCATGTCAGCGCAGCCCCAATTCGCGCGCGATAATGCCGCGCATGATTTCCCGCGTACCGCCGCGCAAGGAGAAGGTGGGCACAATCTGCGTCAAATAGGCATGCATGCGGCGCATATCCTCTGGCATGTCTTCGGTCGCGATCAAATCACGCACCACATTGGGCAGGGCTTGTTCGAAATCATTGCCCAAATCCTTCACCAGCGCCGCTTGCCGCACCGGGTCTTGCCCATCTTCCAACATGCCAGCCACCGCAACCGACATATTGCGCAAGACCCAAAGCCGCGCGACCTGCCGGCCGAGCGCGGGTGCCGCTGCCGCATCATACTTCAGCGTTATCATCGCTGCTTCCAACAAAGGATGTGAGGAAAGATACCGATCCGGCCCGCTGCGCTCAAACGCCAATTCGCTGGTGGCTTGCGCCCAGCCCGCGCCTTCCTGCCCCACCAACGCATCTTCCGGCAGCATCACATCATCGAAGGTGATTTCGTTAAAACCCTTTTCGCCCACCAAGTCCCGTATGGGGCGAATATTCACCCCGGGCGCGCGCAAATTCACCAGCACTTGCGAAAGCCCGATATGCCGCGCGCCACCCTCCGGCGCTGGAGAGGTGCGCACCAGCGCAATCATCCAATCACATAAATGTCCGAAGGTGGTCCAAATCTTCCGCCCATTCAGCTTCCAGCCGCCATCTACCTTCTCAGCCTTGGTGCGGAGCGATGCCAGATCACTCCCCGAATCAGGTTCCGACAAGCCGATGCAAAAGGCATATTCACCACTCGCAATGCGCGGCAGGAAATGGCGCTTCTGTTCTTCGGTACCCAACCGCAGAATCAACGGGCCGGATTGCCGATCCCCGATCCAATGCGCGCCCACCGGCGCGCCGGCGGCAAGCATTTCTTCCAGAACGATATTGCGTTCCAGAAAGCTGCGTTCTGCCCCGCCAAATTCGCGCGGCCAGCACATGCCAATCCAACCCTTGGTGCCAACCGCACGGGTGAAATCGCGATCAAACCCCATCCAGGAACGGGCGCGGATTTCTGGGGTAAAATTCGGCGCATGTTCGGCCAGAAATGCGCGCACTTCCGCACGCAGTTCAGCCGCGCCTTCCGGCGCATCGCGTAAATCAAAACGAAGCCCTGCCATGGCGTAGCCCCCTTACAATACGCCGGCGGCACGCGCCGCGGCGACTTCTTCTGCTGTCATATCGGCAAACTCGCGCAGCACCGCATCCGTATGCTCACCAGGTGCAGGAATGCCGTAGCGATAGGCTACCGGCGTCGCGGCAAGCCGCAAGGGTGAAGCCGGCACACGCACTTGCCCGCCCGCATGATGAGGAACTTCCACAATCAGACCACGCGCTTTGGTATGCGGATCGGCCTCAACATCGGCGGCTGTATTGATGGGGCCAGAGGTGATCTTGGCATCCTCCAGCACCGCCAACCATTCGGCCCGTGGCCTGTGGCGCAGCACATCATGCATCATGCCAAGCAGCAAATCGCGGTTGGCCGCGCGATCACGCGCGCGGCGGAAACGCTCATCCTCGGCCCATTCCGCATGGCCCAGCGCAGCCGCCAGCCGGATAAATTCGCGGTCATTCAAAACGCCAATGACGAATTTCGCGTCCGAGCCCTGGAACACGCCATAAGGCACCGCCACAACCGCATCATTGCCGGTACGCTGCATGAGCTTGCCGGCATTGAGCCAGGATGCCATTGGCGCCTGCATCAATGACACCATCGTCTCATAAAGCGATACTTCGCAGTATTGCCCCTCACCCGTCTGGTCACGATGGCGTAGCGCGGCAAGGATCGAAACAGTCGCGGCAAAGCCGGTGAACATATCCGCAACCGGCACGCCAACGCGCTGCGGGCCGCCGCCTGGCTTGCCATCAGCCTCACCGGTCACTTCCATCAACCCAGCCATGGCTTGCGCGACAAAATCATAGCCGGAACGATGCGCGTAAGGGCCATCCTGCCCAAATCCGGTGACGGAACAAAAAACCAGGCGCGGATTGATGGCGCGCAAATCCTCATAACCCAGGCCATAACGCGCCAGCGTGCCGGTGCGGAAATTCTCGATCAGCACATCCGCCTTCGCCACGATGCGCTTCAGGATTGCCGCCCCTTCCGCTTGCGTGAAATCCAGGCTGAGCGAGCGCTTGTTTCGATTGAGTGAAGTGAAATAGGTGCTGTCATCACTTCCCGGCACAAAAGGTGGACCCAAAGCGCGCAAATCATCGCCATTCCCTTGGCGTTCCAGCTTGACGATTTCAGCGCCCAAATCGCCCAGCATTTGCGCGCAAAGCGGGCCGGCCACAACGCGGGTCAGGTCAATCACGCGCAAGCCAGTAAGCGCACCGGGCTTTGGGAGTTCTGTCACGCTGCCTCAGCCCCCGCGCACCCGGGTGCGCAATTCGAATTTCTGGATTTTGCCAGTGGCGGTTTTGGGTAGCGGGCCGAAGGTGATGTGGCGCGGCACCTTGAAGCCCGCCAGATTGGCGCGGCAGAAGGTGATGATGGCATCACGATTTTCCGCCGCCCCTGGCTTCAGGGTGATGAAGGCATGCGGCACTTCGCCCCATTTTTCATCTGGATGCGCCACCACGGCGGCCTCCATCACATCCGGGTGGCGATAAAGCGCTTCTTCCACTTCCAGGCTGCTGATGTTTTCACCGCCGGAAATCACAATATCCTTGGCGCGGTCCTTGACTTCGATATAGCCATCCGGGTGCAGCACGCCCAAATCGCCGGTGCGGAACCAACCATCTACGAAAACCGCTGCATTGGCCTTGGGATTGCGTAGATAGCCCTTCATCACTGTATTGCCGCGAATGGCAATTTCGCCAATCGTCGCGCCATCGGCTGGCACAGGCGCGCCGCTTTCGGTATCAATCACCCTCGCTTCTTCCAGTGTTGGCAGAGCGACACCTTGCCGCGCCATGAAGGCGGCTTTTTCGGCCAAAGGCAGATCATGCAAACCCGGCTGCCAGGCGCAAAGCAATGATGGGCCATAGCATTCCGTCAGGCCATAAAGATGCGTGACATCGAAGCCAAGATTCTCCATGGCCGCGATCACTGGGGATGGCGGCGCCGCGCCGCCAGTGGCAATCCCCACGCGATGCGCAAAGCGCCGGCGCTGGTCTTCCGGTGCATGGATCAGCATGGTCAACACCACGGGCGCGGCGCAAAGATGCGTCACACCATGTTCGGCAATCAGCGCGAAAATCCGTGCCGGTTCCACGCGCCTGAGGCAGACATGCGTGCCGCCTTGCAGCGTAACGGCCCAGGTATAGGTCCAGCCATTGCAATGAAACATCGGCAGCGTCCAAAGATAGACGCTTTGCGCAATCAAGCCGAAGGACAGTGCATTGCCGCAGGCATTGAGGTAAGCCCCGCGATGATGCGCCACTACACCCTTGGGATCGCCTGTCGTACCCGAAGTATAGGAAAGCGAAATCGCCGCCCATTCATCAGCGGGGGGCGCGACCGGGAAGCCAGGATCACCGCCAGCAATGAAATCCTCATAAGGCGTTGCTTCAATTTCGGCACCGCCGGGGCCTTCGGGATCGTCAATGATGATCACACGCGGCGGGTTTTCTGCGCCTTCCAGCGCGGCATTCACCAACGCGGCAAATTCGCGGTCCAGCAATAGGATTTTCGCGCCCGAATGGCCCAGAATGAAGCGCACTGTCGGCGCATCAAGCCGCGTATTGATGGGGCAAAGCACGGCATGCGCCATGGGCACGGCGTTATGCGCTTCCAGCATTTCCGGAATATTCGGCAAAAGCGTCGCCACCACATCACCCGGCGCAATACCAGCATCGCGCAAGGCCGAAGCCAGTCGGCGGCTGCGGTCCAGAAACGCGGCATAGGTGATGCGCCGCCTGCCATGAATAATGGCCACGCGCTTGCCCCAGACATGCGCGGCACGCGGCAGGAAGGAAACTGGCGAAAGCGCCACATGATTGGCGGCAGTTTTCGGCAAATCATCCTGCATGCGTCAGCCCTTTCCCAAAACCCGCGGCGCGCTGATGACACAACGCATCCGCGCAGCCGCCCGCAACATGGCCGCCACTTCTGCGTGATGCGTACTACCCGGATCAAACGCGCCCGCGCGAATAGCGGCGGCGAAGGCACGGTCCGGCGCCTCAGTCGCGCTAATCAGACGCTTCATGGCGCTGCGTGTTTCATCCACCCAAGCATCATCCTGCGCGGCTTCGCGCGCGGCAATCGCCATGGCATTGGCGATCATGCGCAGGGTGAAGGCATCCGTACCGGAAAGCTTGGGCAGAATTTCGATCAAAAGCGCATCCCGCGCGGTTGCCAAAAGATTCGGCCCTTCCGGGGCTTCACGCTGCATGGGGCACCCCTGTCATGTTCAGGATCTCCCATTCAAGCTCCGGCACAATATGGCCGGTCAGCGCCAATTCCAGGCTTGGTTCCTTGCCGGAGAGGTGGCGTTCCGCCTGGTCAATCGCAATCACGGCCCAGCGAATATGCGCGGCCAATTCCCACCAAGTCACGCGCGCCGCATCCACCGCGTTTCCTGCTTCCGCCGCATAGCCGGCATAGAAAGCTTCGCGTGAGCCAATGCCGCCCGCTTCATACGCGCTGCCAAAGCGCCAGCATTTGGCACAGAACCAGCCGAGATCAGCATGCGGGTCTCCCCAGGCAGCGAATTCCCAATCCAGCACTGCCGCCACGCCATCATCCGCCAACATTAGATTGCCGGTGCGGAAATCATTATGGTTCAGCACGGGCGGCAAGGGCGGCGGGGCCGAGCGTTCCAAATGGCGCAAGCCCCATTCCAAAACTAGGCGCGGCAGCGCCTGACGGTCCAAAGCGCGACGCTGATCCGCGACAAAGGCAAGGCAGGCATCAGCGGGCGGCGCACCCAAAAACGCCAAATCCACGCGCGGCGGTATGATGCGATGAATGCGTGCCAATTCACGCCCCAAAGCGGCCACCGCAGCATCGCGCCCACCACAGAGCGTTTCACTTTTCACCACGCGATGCCCGGCGGCAATGCCCTGCACACGCCGCATGATGAAGAAGGGCGCACCGAGCACGCCGGCATCCTCACACAAGTAAAGCGGTTCCGGCACCGTCACGCCCTCAGCGAAGGCGGCCTTCAAAAGCGCGAATTCGGCGGAACGCGGCAAAGAGACCGCCAAGGTCGCCGCATTATCGGTGCGCAGCACCCAGGCTTCATCACGCCCGGCTAGCATGACATCCAGCGCCCAATTCTGCTGAATGGCGCCGCCGGAAAGCAAAGACATCGCGCCGAGCCGCAGATCAGCCGCGCCGGTTGCCCCGCGCAGCCAATCGGTCAGTTTTGCGCGCCGCGCCTCATCCATGCTTGGGCGGACCCCAGGCGAAGAATCCAGAGCCCTCGGCCCGCAGCACATTGGCCAGCACCATGCGATGCACTTCGGATGCGCCATCCACCAGCCGCGCCTGGCGGGCATAGCGGTACATCCATTCAATCACCGTATCCTTGGAATAACCGCGCGCGCCTAGCAATTGCAGCGCGGTATCCACAGATTTTTGCAGCGCATCCGCCACCACGATCTTCGCCATGGAAACTTCCTTCCGCGCGAAGCCGCCTTGGTCCAGAATCCAGGCCGCCTTCATGGTCAGCAGCCGGCCGATTTCAATTTCCATCGCCGCCTGGCCCACCAGGCCCTGCACGCTTTCGCGATCAATCAGCTTCATGCCGAAGGAATCGCGCTGCCCAATGCGTTCCATGGCGATTTCCAAAGCCCGCCGCGAAAGCCCAAGCCAGCGCATGCAATGGGTCAGCCGCGCCACGCCAAGGCGCATTTGCGTCAGCTTCAGCCCATCGCCTTCATTCATCAACAGATGCTCATTGGGGATTTCGAGGCCATCGAATTCCAATTCGCAATGCCCGCCATGTTCTTCCGGCCCCATGATCGGGATACGCCGCACAATCTTCCAGCCCGGCTGATCGGCGCTGAACAGGAAGGCGGAAAGCCCCTTGCGCGGGTCATCCGATGTGCGCGCGATGATGATGAAAATCTTCGCATTGCCGGCGCCGGTGATGAACCATTTGCGCCCAGTGATGCGCCAACGATCATTGCCGACGCGTTCCGCCTTGGTATAGGTCAGGTTCGGGTCGGAACCGCAGCCGTCCGGTTCGGTCATGGCGAAGGCGGATTGCACATCGCCATCCACAATCGGCTGCAACCAGCGCGGCTTCATCGCTTCCGGCAAAACGCGATCCAGGATCATCATATTGCCGTCATCCGGTGCGGCGCTATTGAACACCACCGGCCCGAAGATGGACCGGTTCATTTCCTCATAACAGGCGGCCATGCCAATGCGTGGCAATTCCTGCCCGCCCAGGCGCTTTGGCATTTGTAGCGCCCAAAGCCCTTCCGCCTTCGCGGCCTTGCGCATCTCCGCCAGCACATGGGGCGCGATGTTTTCATGCTCATCAAAATTCGCGCGGTCAGATTCCAGCGGAATTAGGCGTTCATCAACAAAGCGACGCACACGACGCCGGATATCATCAATGTCGGGGGGCAGAGAAAATTCCATGACGGCAAAACCTAAAGCGGGTTGATCGAATGGCCGCCATCCACTGTCACCACCGCGCCGGTCATATGCGCCCCGGCGGCGGAAGCGAGCAGCAATAGCGGCCCGGTAAGGTCCTCGGCAGCGCCAAGCCGGCGCTGCGGGATACGCTTAATCATCGCCTGCCCGGAATCGGAGGCGAAGTAATCGCGGTTGATATCAGTGGCGATATAGCCGGGCGCAATCGCATTCACGCGAATGCCATGCCGCGCCCATTCCACCGCCAAATGGCGCGTCATGTGCAAAAGCCCGGCCTTGGCGGCGGTATAGCCGACCACGCCAGGAATGATGCGCTCCCCCAGGACTGAGGCGATATTCACCACCACACCGGGGGTTTTCGCGGCCACCAGGCGCTTTGCGGCTTCTTGCGCCACCAGAAAACAGCCGCGCAGATTGACATCCAGCACCGCATCCCAATCCTCGGCGCTTTGCTGCAAGGCGGGCTTGGTCACAGCAATGCCAGCATTATTCAGCAGAATATCGCAAGGCGCGCCAAAGGCAGCTTCCGCGGTGGCGAAGGCCAATGGGATGGTCTCGGGCGCGGTCACATCCAGCGGCACAGAAACCGCGCGAGTGCCCAATTCCTTCGCCAGATCAGCAGTCGCCGCTTCCCGCCGTGCGGCCAGCGCCACGGATGCGCCGGCGCCATGCAGCACGCGGGCGAAATGCGCGCCCAGAACGCCGGACGCGCCAGTCACCAGCGCCACGCGCCCCTGTAACGAGAACATTCCAGCAATATCCACTGCGTCGCCTCCGTCTTCCGCCAAGGGGTGCCACCGGGCGGGCGCCGGGGCAAGCCCTCAAGACAAGTCGGTTTTTTACGCCTAGCCTGCCCGCAGGATTGGGGGGCAGACTATGGCGGGCGAAACAAGGGTGGCGCTGGTCACCGGGGCGCAACAGGGCATCGGCGCCGCCGCCGCGCGCGCCCTGGCGGCTTCGGGCCATGATGTCGCGATCAATTGGCTGGATGATCAGGCCCAGGCCGAAGCCCTGGCGGCAGAATTCCGCGCTTCAGGCCGCAAAGCCGCGCTGATCCAGGGCGATGTAGGCACTGCCGCTGGCGCTGCCGCCCTGGTAGAAAAGACCATCGCCGCGCTTGGGCGCATTGATGTGCTGGTGAATAATGCCGGCATCTTCCCGCGCGTTGAATTTCTGGACATGACGGAAGCGGAATGGGACCGGGTGATTGCCGTGAACCTGAAGGGTAGCGCCTTTTGCGCCCAGGCCGCCGCGCGGGCCATGGTGGCGGCGGGGATCAAGGGGGTGATCATCAACCTCTCCTCCTCCTCTGTCCGGGGGGCGCCGCTTGGGGTGCATTATACCGCGACCAAGGCCGGCATTATCGGCATGACACGGTCCATGGCCCTGTCCCTGGCTTCGAAAGGCATTCGCGTGAACGCCATCGCGCCCGGCCTGACCGATACCGCGCAGCCGCGCTACGGCAATAGTGAAGCCGAGCTTGCGGTAATGGCGCAGCAAATCCCGCTCGGCCGGATGGGCCGGCCCGAAGAAATCGCCGGCCTCATGGTTTATCTTGCGTCTGATCAAGCCGCCTGGATCACGGGTCAGGTTTATCACATCAATGGGGGCAATTACCTTGCCTAAGCCCCGAAGCAGGAGGATCAAAATGCGGCCTTGGCTGATCGCATGCGTATTGGCGGCTTTGCCGGGTGTGGCGCTGGCGCAAATGGAACCTGGGGATCCCATCGCCGGCCAGCGCCTGGCGGCCAGCTGGTGCGCCAATTGCCACCGCATAGCGCCGGGCGGCCCGGGACCGGCCACGGATATCGCGCCAAGCTTCGCCGCCATTGCGGCGCAGCCTTCCACAACCTCCATGTCGCTGCGTGCCTATTTGCGCACGCCGCATGCCAATATGCCGGATTACCGCCTGAGCCGGGAGGAGCTGGATGATATTGTGGCTTATCTGTTGACGGTTAGACGCTAGACCCAGGCTTGGCGTAAGCGCGATACCGGGTCTAGCATCCCCGCTTTGAGAAATGGGGGAAGCTAACTTGTCCGCTGTCAATAAGCCATTCCGCGTCGCCTATCTGGAACGCGTGCCGCATCCAAGCTTTCTGGAAACTGCCACCGCCGATCCCGGCCTGGAAGTGGTGCGCCTTTCCCTGGAAAATGGGGAGGAAGCCGCGCTCGCGGAACTGGCCACCTGTGATGGCTATTATGTGCGTGCGTCGCGCGATGAATTGCCCAAGGCGTTTCACGTGAATGATGCGCTGCTGGCGCGCCTGCCCAATCTGCTGATGGTGGCATCTCAGGGCGCGGGGTACGACACGATTAACCCGGATTCCTGCACCAGGGCCGGCGTGCTGCTGGTGAACCAGGCCGGCGGCAATGCCGAAGCCGTGGCGGAACACGCCGTTGGCATGATGCTGGCGCTGATCAAGAAAATGCCGCAGACCCATGCCGCCATGCGCGCCGGGGAAGCCAAGAAGCGTGAAGTGTTTATGGGCAATAACCTGCTCGGCAAGATTGTTGGCGTGATTGGCATTGGCAATGTGGGGTCGCGCACCACCGCCATTGTGAAGGCCGCCTTCAACTGCCGCGTGCTGGCCTATGATCCTTATGTGGATGCCGAAACCGTGGCGAAGCGCGGCGCGGAAAAGGTGGAGCTGGCCGAATTGCTTGCGCAGTCCGATATCGTGAGCGTGCATTGCCCGCTAACGCCCGAAAGCCGCGCCATTATTGATGCCAAGGCGCTGGCCGGCATGAAAAAGGGCGCCATTCTGGTGACGACGGCGCGCGGTTCCATCCATGATGAAAACGCCGTGCTGGCGGCGTTGGAATCCGGGCAATTGGCCTCGGCTGGTTTGGATGTTTGGGAACAGGAACCGCCACCCAAGGATCATCCGCTGCTGTGGCACCCGGCGGTGATCTGCACGCAGCATACGGCGGGCGTGACACATGAAAGCCGTTCCATGATCACGCGCATTGCGGCGGAAGCCTTTTCTGCCTGCGCTGCCGGCAAGATGCCGCCACGTATCATCAATCCGGAAGTGAAAGGCCGTTTTGCGGAGCGCTACGCCAAGGCGCGTGGCCGCGCCATTACGGATTGATCGCGCGTTTGGGCCTTTTTCCGTGAGCGCGACCGCTTCCAGGGCCAGGGTGGTGACGGTGCTGGGCACCACCCAAACCCTGGCCTGGGGGTCTTCCTATTATCTGCCGGCGATTCTGGCCGCACCAATCGCCGAGGATCTGGGCCTGTCGCGCGCCCTGGTCTTCGGCGTGTTTTCGGGTTCGCTGCTGCTGACCGCGCTGCTGGGGCCGGCGGCGGGCCGCGCGATTGATCAGCGCGGTGGGCGTGATGTGCTGGCGATTTCCAATCTGATTTTCATTCTCGGCCTGCTCATCATGGCGTTTGCCAATGGCCTGCCGATGCTGATCCTAAGCTGGACCATCATTGGCATCTCCATGGCGATGGGGCTTTATGATGCGGCCTTTGCGACGCTCGCCGGGCTTTACGGCAAGGATGCGCGCAACAGCATCACCGGCATTACGCTGATTGCCGGATTTGCCAGTACGGTGGGCTGGCCGCTTTCCGCGTTGATGGAAGCGGAATGGGGCTGGCGCGGCGCCTGCTTGGGCTGGGTTGCCCTGCATCTTTTAATCTGCTTGCCGCTCAATCGTTTTCTCATTCCGCAAGCCCCGCCGCCACCACCGAAGGAGGCCGCGCCGCCGCTTTCGGCGGAGGAAACGCGCGAACGCAAGCGCGAGATGATCCTGCTGGCTTTTGTGTTGGCGAGTGCGAGTTTCAGTTCCACCGCGCTTGGCGCGCATTTGCCGGGCTTGCTGCAATCCGCGGGAACATCTCTTGCCGCCGCGATTGCCGCTGGCGCGCTGATGGGGCCGGCGCAGGTGGCGGCGCGCGTGGTGGAATTCACCATCATGCGCAAGATGAATCCGCTTTTCTCGGCGCGCGTTGCCGCGGGGGCGCATCCAGTAGCGGTAGTGGTGCTGATGATTTTCGGCGCGCCCTTCGCCGCGCTTTTCGTCATTATCCATGGCGCGGGGAATGGCTTGCTCACCATTACGCGCGGCACGCTGCCGCTGGCGCTATTCGGGCCGGTTGGTTACGGGCAGCGCCAGGGTTTCATCACCGCGCCGGCGCGCGCTTCGCAGGCTTTTGCCCCGTTATTATTCGGGCTGCTCTTGGATGATTTCGGCGCTGATTCATTATGGCTGACCGCGTTGCTTGGCGTTGCGGCAGTGGCGGCGTTGTTCATGATGCGTGTTCGGCAATGAAGGAAACATCGATGCAGAATAATTGGCGTTCGCGCACCAGCACCAGCTTTGATTGCGAAAAGCGCCCCGCCCTTGGCACGCGCGGCATGGTAGTTACGAACCATCCGCTGGCCTCCGCTGCCGGGGCGGAAATGATCGCCGCCGGCGGCAATGCCGTGGATGGCGCCATTGCCGCGCTATTCACCCTTACCGTCGTGGAGCCCATGATGGTGGGCATTCTAGGCGGCGGCATGGCGCATCTGCGCTTACCTGACGGCAGCCATACGGTGATTGACGGGCTTTCCAACGCCCCCGCCGCCGCGCGTGCCGATATGTTCTCACCGGCTGAACCAGGCAATGCGATGAATTTCGAAGCAACGGGCCGCGCCACTATTGTTGGGCCGCTCTCGGTTGCGGTGCCCGGCAATTTGCGCGCCTGGTACGAAACGCTGGAACGTTTCGGCAGCATGCCACTTGCCGATGTGATGGCGCCCGCCATCCGCCACGCTGCGCGGGGTTT
>JADCEX010000271.1 GCA_020249825.1 Roseomonas sp. | reverse complement strand
CGATTGGACCTGGCCGCGTGCAAGTGCGCCTTGGCGCCGGCCCGATGCGTACGGCGGAAAGGAGTTGAAGATGCGTCTGCCCATTCTTTTGCTTGCGGCGGTTGGCCTTTCTGCATGCAGCACTGCTGAGCGACTTTCGCGCCTTGGTCAGGGCCCGGAATTGGCCGGGATCGAAAACCCCACTTCCGATCCGCGCTGGCGCCCGGTGACCATGCCGATGCCAAATCCAGGCGATCCGCCCTTGCAGAATAACAGCCTCTGGCGCCAGGGGAGCCGGACCTTCCTGCGCGACCAGCGCGCTGCAGCGGTTGGTGATCTCGTGACCGTTCTGGTGTCAATCCAGGATGAGGCCGATATGGAAAATTCCACCAAGCGCAATCGCGACAATAGCGAAAGCATGGGGATTCCCAATCTGCTTGGCCTTGAGTCATCCTTTGGCCGGCTTTTCCCCTCCGGCTTTGATCCTTCCAAAGCGGTATCCGCGAGTTCCGCCAGCGATGTGACGGGGGCGGGGACGCTGAAGCGTTCAGAACAGATCAATCTGCGCGTTGCGGCGACGGTTTCCCAGGTGCTGCCCAATGGCAATCTGGTAGTGGTTGGGCGCCAACAGGTGCGCGTCAATCAGGAATTACGCGATTTGCAGGTGGGCGGCATTATTCGCCCGCAGGATATCGGTTCAGACAATACGGTGCGGCACGATCGGCTCGCGGAAGCGCGCATTGCCTATGGTGGGCGGGGCACAATCAGCGATGTGCAGCGCCCGCGCTATGGGCAGGAATTGATGGATATCCTGCTGCCATTCTGATGCTGTAATGGCGTGATCCTTTTGCGGATCACGCCAGCTTCCTACCGATCAGCGTGCTTGCGTTCGTAATGCTTGCGGTATTTCTGGGTGACCAGTTCGGTCTTTACCACGACTGAGACATCGGTGGTGTTGAATTGTTCATCCAAAACTGCGCCATCACCGACAAAGCCACCAAGGCGCAGATATCCCTTAACCAAGGGCGGCAAGGCAGCAAGCGTGGCGCGCTTGTCAATGGTTTCGGGATCCTTGCGGCGCATTTCCACAAAGCGTTCCGGTAGCGCGCGCGGGCGCAATTCTTCTGGTGCCAGATGAAAGGCGCGCAGATAGGTCAACTGATCGGCCAGCGCATCCAAATCCGTGCCAGGCAGCGATGCACAGCCAAACATCAGCGCAATGTCATGGCGGAAGACATAGGCTGCGATGCCATCCCACAATAATTGCAGGGTGCCGCGGCTGCGATAGGCGGCATCCACGCAGGACCGGCCCAATTCCAGCACCGGCGCGGGATAGGCCACCAGGCGAGAGACGTCATATTCGCCTTCGGAGTACCAGCGGCCTAGCTTTTCCGCACCTTTGCGCCTAATCAGGCGATAAGTGCCGACAACCGATTGCGGGCCTTCGCCCCGATCATGATCCACCACCAGCAAATGATCGGCGATGGCATCAAAATCATCGCGGTCACGATGGCTCAGGGTGGTCGCGGCATCGGCGCGGGCGCCCATTTCCTGATAGAAAACGCGATACCGCAGCGCCTGCACCGCATCGATTTCGGCCGCCGTCACGGCCAGGCGCACACCGAGATTGCCGGCGCGCAATTCCTCAAAGCCCGTTTCGGGGGGGGCAACTTCGTCCTGCTTAAGTGGCATCAGTAATCCCGTTCCAGGGCGGCCCCTTTCCCGGAAAGCCCCAGGGTCACAAACCGCGGGCGCCTTTATAGAATAGTTTGCCTGATCGCCAAATCAGGGGGTCAAGCCGCCACGCCCCGGCGCTTGCGTGCCGTGGTGCCAAGGCCGATCTTTTTCGCCAAGGACGAACGCTGCTTGGCGTAACGCGGCGCCACCATGGGGTAATCCGGCGGCAGACCCCAGCGTTCGCGATATTGTTCCGGTGTCATTTTGAAGGAGGTTTTCAGGTGCCGCTTCAGCATCTTCATCTTCTTCCCGTCTTCAAGGCAGATGATGAATTCAGGCGTCACGGATTTGGCGATTGGCACCGCCGGTTCGGGGCGTTGCGATGCCGGTGCCGGTGCCGGAGAGGATTGGATGGAAGATAAAGTACGGTGCACTTCCTGGATCAGGCCCGGCAAGGCGGAAGCCGCAACGGCATTATGCGCGACATGCGCCGATACGATCTGCGCCGTCAGCGCCAGGACATCAGAGGCAATGTTACTTTCAGACATATTTACTTCCCTTGGACGAATTTCAATTTTCTTAGTTTCCTTAGCGAGAAAAAGCAAGTATCAAATCGTGAATTCCTCTTTAGGATGCTGGATTGGCCAGCATATCCGAAGAGAAGAATTGTTGATGAAAATCGCGACCATTGCTATGTGCGCCACCGTTCCAAATCCGGATCATCATATTGATATTGCATCGGAAACCTGTCCGATGACTTTTGTTCTTGTGCGTCTGGCGCTGGACCAAATGAAATCCGGGGAGATTTTGGAGATCAGGCTGCGTGGGGCGGAACCACGTCGCAACATACCGCTGACAGCTCAGGAACAGGGGCATGAGGTGGTCAGCATCAGCGATGTGGAAAATGGAGAATCCATTATGCTGCTCCGCCGCGGTTGATGATTCTTCCGGCGCGTCGCGGCCAGACTCACCTTTCTGCAGTACTGGTCAGATCAATGCGCAAAATGAGCGCGTCCGTACCATCGGCATAGTAGCGCGGTCGGCGACCAACTTCCCGCGCATCAAGCGACATATAGAGCGCACGTGCAATGGCGTTCGGTTCTGCAACCTCCAGGAAGAGTTCCGCCGCGCCACGCCGCGCGGCCTCAGCCATCAGTGCGCGCAACAGAAGGCGCCCAATTCCTCGCCGCCGCTCCCCTGGCCGGACCGCGATGGTCAGGATTTCAGCCTCCCCCGCCTGGGCCCGGCCGATTGCGAAGCCAAGCGGCTGATCCTGCTCAATGGCCAGCAGGCCGAAATGTCCGG
>JADCEX010000270.1 GCA_020249825.1 Roseomonas sp. | reverse complement strand
ACACGGCTGATCGGATTGGCCGCATAGCCTTGCGGATTCCAATTGGCCGCGACATGCGGCTGCATGCGGCCATTGCTGTCCGTCGCGCGATACCAGATTTCAAAATAGCCATCGCTCGGCAGCGCGATGCGGCCCTGCCAACGCTGCCAGGCATAGCGATTGGGTGGGGGCGCCACCTGCATCGCCTGCCAGCTTTGCCCGAAATCGGTGGAGACATGCACATCCCGCACCGTCAAATCGCCCGCCCAGGCATGGCCGCGAATATCCAGGCTGCGCGTACCCGCGGGCAGGCGTGTGCCATGGGCATGGCTGCTGAGGACGGAGCGCACCGGCATGCTCTCCATCTCCACGAAATCCGCGCCATTATTGCGGCTGCCCGGCACAATCGGCGTCACGGGGATGCGATAGGATGTACCGCCCATGCCGCGCCCGGTATGGGGCGTGTTGCGCAATTCAAGCCGGGTGAACCATTTTTGGCTGAGTGATCCCGGCCAGCCAGGTACAATCAGGCGCGCCGGCGCGCCATGGATTTGTGGAATGGCCGCGCCATTCATGCGAAAGCAGATCAGCGTATCCTCATCCATCGCTTTTTCAATCCGCATGCCACGGCTGATCGCGGGGCCTTGCGCGGAAAGATGCGTGTCAGCACCGTGCTGGCCGGTGAATTTTGCGCCATCCTTCACGCCGGCGGCGCGCAGCACATCGCGCAGCCTCACACCAGTCCATTCCGCGTTTGAAATGGCGCCATTGCCCCATTGATTGCCCGCTGCTTGCGGGGAGAAGGCAGAACGCCCATTGCCGCCGCATTCCATTTGCAGCCGGCGCGTCACAACCTCAAAGCGCTGTTCAAGCTCAGCGATGGAAAGCTCAAGCGGGGTATTCACTTCCCCGTCAATGCGGATTTTCCAGGCGCGCGGATCGGCCACCGGGTCTGGCGTATTGCCGTTGTTCCGGATGAAGAACTTGTCGGCGGGCGTGATCGGGTCATCCAGCAAATGTTCCGGCGTTTCGGCGCAAAGCGGGCGTTCGCCCTGCATGATCAGCGGCGCCTTGCCTTCCATTTGCAGGAATTGCGGCTGATTGCCGCCCTGCGCCAAGGCGGCCGGCACCAGCCCGCTTGGCATATGCCGCCCGAAGGGAATGGTGGTGCCAAGCGCAGCGCCCATGGCGGCAAGCGCGGCCCCTTGCAGCGCCCCGCGCCGGCCCCAAACCAGCGCATCGGCCCTTTCGGGGTCATCACGATAGAGTTCCTGGAATGAACGTTCCGGCAGCTTCTTTTGGGCCATGGCGGCGTCTCCCTCATGTTTTGCTTGGACGTAGTTTTGCCTCATCTGGCAGCGCGATTGCAAGCAAAAGCGCTGCCCCCCTTTTCCGCCCAGCCCAAAGCCTGCAAGCTGGCGCAACGACAGGAGAAACCCCATGCAAAAAATCGAATTGGGCCGTGCCGGCATTTTCGTCCCGCCCGTGATTTTCGGCTGCAATGTCTTCGGCTGGACCTTGGACAAGGCGCAATCCTTCCGGATTTTGGATGAACTGGTGGAAAGCGGGCTCAATGCGCTCGATACCGCGGATGTCTATGCCTATTGGGTGCCCGGCAATAAGGGCGGCGAATCCGAGACCATCATGGGCGAATGGCTGAAGGCCCGCGGGCGGCGGCATGATGTGCTGATCCTGTCCAAGGCGGGGATGGAAATGCCCGGCATCGGCAAGGGGCTCTCGCCCGCCTACCTGGCCAGCGCAATTGAAGCTTCCTTGAAGCGCTTGGGGACGGATGTGATTGATCTCTATCAGTCCCACCGGGATGATGAATCAGTGCCGCAGGAAGAAACGCTGGCGGCCTTCGACAAGATGATCAAGGCGGGCAAGGTGCGCGCCATTGGTGCTTCCAATTTCTCCGCCGCGCGCTTCAAGGAAGCGCTGGAGATCAGTAGGAAGCATGGCCTGCCGCGCTATCAGACCATGCAGCCGCATTACAATCTGCTGGAACGCGGTATTGAAGCGGATATGCTGCCGCTTTGCGCCGCGGAAGGTGTTGGTGTAATACCGTATTATTCGCTGGCCTCAGGCTTTCTGTCCGGCAAATACCGGTCAGAGGCTGACCTCGGCAAAAGCCCGCGCGGGGCGCGGGGGGCGGGGAAATACCTGAATGACAAGGGGTTGAAGGTGCTGGCCGCTTTGGACAAGGTGGCAGCGCGTATGGGCGCCACGCCGGCGCAAGTTGCACTCGCCTGGTTCAAGGGCCGCCCAGGGCTGGCAGCACCGATTGCGAGTGCCACCACCTCCGCGCAAGTCGCGGATCTCGTGAAGGCGGCGGCGCTGACGCTTGATGCGGCGGCGGTCGCGGAATTGGATGCGGCGAGCGCGTAAGGCTTTGGCGAAAGCAAAGTGTTTGTGTCATTGCGTCTGCCAAACGCTACCTGGTGTAGGTCATGATTTTTAGTGAACGGCGCCTCGCCATTCTGGCGATCATTATTGGTTTGGTAGGCGTTCTTCCCTTTCTGCCGACGATAGCAATGCTGACTGGGCACACAAGGCTTTTTTTGGTTCTCTCGATTCTCAGCTGGCCCTCGGATAGCTTTTTTCGGGCGCTCGCCTTTCTGGCGAAAGAATCACCGTATAATGTTTCCAATGCGCGCTTCTATTTTGACTGGTTCATCGCCCCAACGCTCTTGCTCTGGGGGCTTCTGAAAATCCAACGCAATGAACGGGCGCGCTTTTGGATTATCGTTGGAACCTGTGTGCTATGCGCCGCCACGTTGCCCTTTGTGCTGGGCTTCATGCTCATTCTGCCGCTTTTTCTATGCGTTTTTCTTCCCATGGCCATACGCTTCAAAAACCGCGACAGAACGAAACGTCTTGGTCCTGAGGATGGGCAGGCTCCGTGATGAGAGTTCGAACCGGTTGGCCAAAACGCCGTATGGATAGCCTCTGCCGCCAGCGCGTGATCGTCCCTACCGCAAATAAGGCTCCACTGTCCCGGTCAGCTTCATCGTCAGGGGCTTGCCGCGACGATCCAGGCTGCTGTCGGAAACCGACAACAGCCACCGGACCACCGGGCCAGACCCCGTTCATATTGCCTCACCAGAAACGCTTTCACGGTGAGGCCGCTTGTGGGCGATCTTTCAGACCGGATAACGCAAAATGGCGGCCAATGCTCCACCGCCTGGGATGTCAGCCGCCCGCGCCGCGATCACACGAGCGCCTGATTGCAGGGCGCGGCGCGTGATCTCATCGGTGATGCTGTAATTGGCGCCATCGGCCTTGCTCGCGAAGGCAACGCGGCCATCATCTTCGGCCACTGTACCGGGGATGTCGGCGTCCATGTCCACGACCAACCGGTCAATCGCGCCAAAAGTAGCGGCACGCGCTGCCATGGCGACATCGCCGGTCGCGCGGCCCTGATCCGCGCGGGTGGCGTAAAGCGCTGCGATGTCTGCTATCTCCTTCGCGTAGATACCATCAAGCACGGCGCGCGCGGCCCCTGCGAGGTGATGGTCGGGCGTGTGGTCACCACTGCCCGGGATTACCTCGGCCGCGAGGTGCGGATAGCTGCAGACACTGCGGTAGATCGCGGCCAGCGGTTCCGCCGCCACCAGGATCAATGGGCGCTCATGGCCGGACAGGACCGGGCGCAGGGCCTGGTCCACAGTGCGGCAGTATCGCGCCATGGTGGCATGTTCGCTTGTGCTTTCCCCGCTCATCATATTGCCGCTGCGTTCGGTGTGGCTACGCCGGCCGAGCGCATGCGCCGCATCGCGCGGCAAACCGGGCACCTTGATTTCATGTGGCGGCAGGTCTGCCGAAACCTCCACCAGTCGCACTGCCCCCATGCTGATGACCAGCAAATAGGCGTGCTGAGGAAAGGTTACAGATCTCAGCAAGGGCTTCAGATGGAAGCGGTCCGAAACCTCGAACAAGGAGACGAGCCGGTTTGGCAGGCGAAAGCTGCGAATATTCTCCGGCGTCGCAAAAAGGGCGAGGCTATTGGCCTGTTCCGTCCAGAAATCATCGTCGCCGATGATGGCCTCAATGGCTTCCTCAATGGCGCGGATGCTGCGCTTCGCCGCCCCCGTTCCTTCAACCTTGGCAATGGCGGCTTTCAGCAGGTTTTTCAGCTCGATCCGGTCGGCCTGCGCTTCCTGCGTCAGCGGGGTGGTCGGCAGATAGATCGAAATCGCCGGGCTGCCACGATAGGCGGCCAGTTGTTCTATCTCGTTGCGGGTCGGCAAATCGATGTGAAGCATTGCGTTCCTCTGAAGATATCGGGAAATGAAGGCCATACAATAATCTGAGCGCATTACAAAGGCAGCATCAGGGTGCGATGCCCCGTCAAGGCACCTGGCCGCCAGTGATCCGATCCCAGCTTTCGGTTCGCGACAGCGGCGTGAATCGGCCCACCAAATATACGGCTAGTGGTACGCGGGGGCTTTTTGGGCAGGGGATAGGTCAGCACGAAACGCACCACGAGTTGGGCCCGATCAAACCTTCCCCCGACCTCTTGGAATGACGCCTCTACCGGAGCAAACGGCGAGAAGAACGATCTTCCTGGCCGTGCCGTAACTGAGATTGGCGGGTTCAAGCATTGGGCTTTTCCATGCGGTATTCATCCGATCCCGCAAGCCCCCATTACTCACCTGATTTCTTTGTCATGACTATGGTATTTCCGATACAAATCATGTGGTTGATGGCTGAGAGGGGCGTGCTTCTTGTACCACCCGGCGGGTACGCGCCCGCAGCGGGCAGATTGGGTCAATTTTGACCGCCATGTGCGGGTGGCGTTGCAAGGTGCGCAGATCAGTTCGGACGGCGGTCTGCTGTTGATGCGCGATCTTGATGACGCGCTGGGCTGTCCGATCTGGCGACAAGAGTATGGCGCGACACCCGACGTGGCGAGAATAGGTGCCATCGTCTTGACGGCTTATTCCGTCAATCGGTGTTCAGGCGACTGGCCGGGCAAGAGGATGTGAACAACGGACAGTAACATGCGGCCAGCGCGTAAGCCGCTGGCTTGGCGCCCTACCGCAAATAAGGCTCCACTGTCCCGGTCAGCTTCATCGTCAGCGGCTTGCCGCGCCGATCCACGGCCTTACCGAGGCTGACCCGGACCCAACCTTCCGAGACGCAGTATTCCTCCACATTCGTCTTTTCCTGGCCCTTGAAGCGAATGCCAACGCCACGGCTCAACAGCGCCTCATCATAAAAGGGGCTGCTTGGGTCATTGGAAAGCCGGTCCGGCAGGGTGGGGGTGTCTTCGGTCATGCTAAAGCTCCAGGCGCGGTGTTTGCCCGAGAGCCGCGGCGAAGGCAACGCCATGCGATTGACCGGGCCGCGGCAAGAACGCAATTTCCAAGCAAGACCAACCCAAGGATGGTTCCGTGCAGTATTCGCTCACCGAAGCGCAATTAGAACTCCGCGCGCAGATCCTGAAACTCTGCGCCGATTTTGGCGATGATTACTGGCTGAGGATTGATCAGGAAGCGCGTTTCCCAGAGGAATTCTACCGCGCGGTCGCCGCCGGCGGCTGGCTTGGCATCGCGATGCCCGAGGAATTTGGCGGTGCAGGCTTGGGGATTTCGGAAGCCACCGTCATGATGCAGGCGGTGGCGGAAAGCGGCGCCTGCATGTCCGGTGCTTCGGCCATTCACATGAATATCTTCGGGCTGAACCCGGTCGTGGTATTTGGCTCGCCCGCGCAAAAGCAGCGCTTTCTGCCGCCACTGATCGAAGGGCGCGAAAAAGCCTGTTTCGGCGTGACCGAGCCCAATACCGGCCTCAACACCACGGAACTCAAGACACGCGCCGAAAAGCGCGGTGATCGCTATGTCATCAACGGGCAAAAGATCTGGATTTCTACGGCGCAGGTGGCCGACCGCATCCTGCTGCTGGCGCGCACCACGCCGCTTGATCAGGCGAAGCGCAAGACCGATGGGCTGACGCTGTTCTACACCAAGCTGGATCGCGCGAAGGTTGAGGTACGGCTGATCCATAAAATGGGCCGGCACGGCGTTGATTCGAACATGCTGTTCTTCGATGGGCTGGAAGTGCCGGAAGAAGACCGCATCGGCGCGGAAGGTGAGGGCTTTCGCCTGATCCTGCATGGCCTCAACCCCGAGCGTATCCTGATCGCGGGGGAAGCTGTCGGCATTGGCCAGGCAGCGCTGAGCAGGGCCGCCAATTACGCCCGCACGCGGGAAGTGTTTGGCCGTCCCATTGGCCAGAATCAGGGCATCCAGCACCCGCTCGCGCGGGTTTGGGCGCAATTGGAAGCCGCCGGCTTGCTGACCATGAAGGCGGCCGCGCTGTACGATGCGGGGCGCGATTGCGGGGCAGAAGCCAATGCCGCGAAATATCTGGCGGCCGAAGCGGGTTTTGCGGCGGCGGAAGCCGCCGTACTGACCCATGGCGGTATGGGCTATGCCCAGGAATACCAGGTGGAACGCTATTTCCGCGAAAGCATGATCCCGCGCATCGCCCCGGTCAGCCGAGAGCTGATCCTGAGCCATATCGCCGAAAAGGTGCTCGGCCTGCCAAAATCTTATTGAAGGGGCATGGTGGGCGCGACAGGGATTGAACCTGTGACCCTTCGCGTGTGAAGCGAATGCTCTACCGCTGAGCTACGCGCCCGACCTTGGCCTGCTTTAGGGGCGTAAGGGCGGGCCCGTCAAGCTTGAACGCCGTACTGGATATTTTGCCCAGGCCGGAAAGAAAATATTTTAGTTTCCCCGGTATTTCTTTGGCCCATCGCCCGAGCCAAAGAAATGAACGCCATATTAAGAAAAAATTTCTTAAAAAAACCGGTCAGTGGGCCGATTTTATGTTTTTTTCATTTGCCACGTACCGGCGGCACCACCCTTAACCGTGTGTTCAGCTTCGTATTGCGGGAACATGCTGTCTTCCATGCTGACCTTTGCGCCGCATGTGGAGGAGAGGCAGGGCTCGCCGCCGCGCTCATGACTGATCACCACATCTATGAGCGCATGATGCTGCTGACAGGCCATTACGGTTTGGCCCATCCGCTTATTGGACATGCGCCGCGCCCAATCGCCATTGCCGCTGTTTTGCGCCATCCGCTGGAACGCATT
>JADCEX010000027.1 GCA_020249825.1 Roseomonas sp. | reverse complement strand
CCGGCATGAGAATTGGTCGCATTGAAGTTGGGTTATTGGGGCGCCCTTAGCTCAGTTGGATAGAGCAACAGCCTTCTAAGCTGTGGGTCGGTGGTTCGAATCCACCAGGGCGCGCCACCTAAAATCCACTGCGGTTCACGGTAGCCCCTGTTTTCTTGCCCGCTCCGGACACCTCACCAAGAACAGAAATCACCGGGGGACTTCGTCTTCATGCCTCAGGCTTGGGGCTGCCTGATCATTGGCCAACTGGACACCCCGATTGGCATCTCTAGAATAAAAAAAAAGACGCTTGAACCGTTTCGAATCGGGAAGTTTCCCGGCCTGGGAGGATGACTTGAACAGTACCGGCTTGTTTTCAGAGATTTCAAAAAAAATCAATCGACCCTCTGTAACGATTGTCTCGGTAATCATTGCTGTTTGGCTTGGCTATATGCAATTCCCTTTTGTTGAGCATCTGCAGCCAATAGGTAGTGTATTCATCGCGCTATTGCAGGTTTGCGTATTGCCATTCCTTATGGCGACCATACCCTTGGCCGTACGCTCCGCCTTCATGAGCGAGGTGGTGGGGCGCGTGGTTGGGCGATTGCTCGGTTGGTTGCTGGTGACAACGGGCCTGGTCATCCTGGTTGCGCTGCTTGTTCCACTGGCGCTGTTTCACCTTTCGCCCATGGATAATGAAATAGCGCGGCGCATTGGCGCAATCTTCGGCGGGGCAGGCGGCCATGTGGATCTTGAGTTTGCGCTGAGCCCTCAGCTTGCCAATGAGCATTTGGCAACTGGGGGCTCTGGGCTGTTGGCCATTGTGCCGAGCAATATTTTCGCTTCACTTTCGTCCAACAACAGCCTGCAGGTCATGGTGTTCCTGTTCCTGTTTGGTCTCGCCATGGTTCATAGCGAACGCCGCTCCGGCACATCCATCTTCAATGCACTTCGCCATATCCAAAGTGTTTGCCTTCTTATTTTTGAATGGTTCAACTTGTTCATGCCCATTGGAATCATCGCACTGGTTGCGCCACAGATCGCCCTTCTTGGCAATGATGCCTTCGTGGTACTGGCACCCTTTGCCATTGCCTTCCTCGTGACCAGCCTTGTACTTCTCACCATTCCGATCTTTGTCATGGCAATGGCGCTTCGTGTCAGCCCAAGGCGTGTCTTTGGGGCATTTGCGCAACCCTTGGCCCTTGCTTGCGCAACAAGGAACACTCTGGTCTGTGCACCGACGGCGCTTGAAACAATGATCAAGGACTTGAACGCATCAAGGCCGCCATGTGAACTTTTCATCCCTATTGCCTTCGCTGTGGTCCGTTTCGGCAATATCGTCCACTTCATCATCGCCGCGCTATTCATTGCCAATCTGACCGGACATGACTTCAGCTTTTCGGAACTGCTGCTTGTGGCGCTGTTCTCCCTTATCGCCTCATTCGCGACGATTGGTGTCAGCGGGGTTGCGGGCCTTGTCCCACTTGCGGCAGTGCTCCGTCCCTTTGGCCTTTCCTATGAACTTGCACTGCCCCTGATGATTGTCGTTGATCCGATCGTTTCCATGCTCCGCGCCATGCTGAATGTGGCCTTGAGTTGCCAGATTCCGGCTTTGGCGAGCTTGGGCAGCAAAAAATCTGCTGCTGCACCAGCGGAGTGAACGCCAATGGCAGGGATGGGACATTATCGCGCAGCGCAAAAGAAAATAGAGGGAGGAGAATTCTCCATGCAGGGACAGGTTTTTCTTGATATCGGCTGGATGCGCGGTCTGTCGCGTTTTTTTCACTTCACGGCTCTCGTGTTGGTCTTGATTGCTTTCTCCAGCGTCGCCGCACATTCCCAGAATCTGACTACCGGCCCTCAAACCCGAGATCTCAGGGATGTCATTGCGGCAGGCAGCCTTCGCGTCGCCATTCCCAATTTCGATGTGCCTGGATTTCGTGTGAGATTACCTTCTGGCGAATTCGAAGGTCCCGAAATTGATATGGCAAGGGGCATTGCGCGGGCGATTGGTGTCAATCTTGTTTTCGTTGATGGCGGCAATACCTTCAATTCACTCGCGAAGACAGTTGCCGATCTTGAGGCCGATATCGGCATCAACCGCATGTCCGCGAGTTTTGATCGTGCCCCTTTCGTGCGTTTTTCGGAACCCTATGTCAGGCTCCGCCACGCCATGGTTTACAATCGAGCGGCCTTGGCGCGGATTGCCAATGGGCGAAGTCCGGAGGATGCACTCCGTAGCTTTGCAGGGCGTCTGGGTGCCATCCAGGCCTCATCATATGTGGAATTTGCCAGGCGATATTTTCCCGCAGCGACCATCATCGAAGTCCAATCATGGGAAGCGGGCATTCAGGCATTGAGGGACCAGCGGATTGACGTGCTTTATCGCGATGAATTTGAAGTAAGACGTGTCATTGAAAGAAATCCAGATATGGGTGTTCGGTTCGGTACTGCGGTATTCACGGATAGGATCGACATGAAGGTTGTTTATGTATGCAACCCTTGTGTCAATCTGCTGCAAGCGGTGAATTTGTATATTGAATTGAACGAACAACATCTTGCGCGGGCCATGTCCATTGAAGCACTTCTGCGCAATGCCCGGAGATAGTGCGGAAAGGCACCCCGAAACCGCCTCTTTGGGGCCACGGTTCATGAAAGGATGGCCTTTGCCCCCGCCAATGATTTTGAAGAACCAGGGGCACCCCAGGGTTGAAAGCCCTTGGGTTTTCCACCGCTTGGGCTAAGCTTCGCTTACGCGCAACAAGCGCCATCATCAGGGGGCGTCATTCACATGCGAAACATCTCACGGCGCGGGTTTGGCGCCATGGTCGCAACGGGGCTCAGCCTGCCCCATATCGCACGCGCAGCGGAATGGCCGACGCGCACGGTGACACTGCTTGTGCCCTATCCGCCGGGCGGGCCTTCGGATGTTTCGGTCCGTCCGATGGTGGAACCGCTTTCGCGCATCCTGGGCCAGCCGGTGGTGATCGAAAACCGCGCCGGGGCAGGGGGCAGCATTGGCGCACAAGCGGTCGCGCAATCGCGCGATGGCCATACGGTGATGATCTTTCCAACCGCAGTGCTCACCATCAGCCCGCATGTCATGGCGCAATTGCCCTATGATCCCGCGACCGCCTTCATCCCCGTAGCGCGCATCACGCTTGGCTATAGTGTCATTGCATCCCATCCATCCTTGCCGTTTCGCGATGCGGCCGGGCTGATTGCCTATGGCAAGGCCAATCCAGGGCAATTGCGCTTTGGCTCCGCGGGGCCTGGCACCATCACGCAATTGACGGGGGAGCTTTTCGGCGATGTCACCGGCATCAGGCTGGAACACGTGCCCTATCGCGGTTCCGCGCCATCCTTGACCGATGCGCTGGCGGGGCGCGTGCAGTTGTTGTTTGATTCGGTCGCGGTGCCGGCGGTGAATGATGGCAAGCTGATTGGCATTGCGACGATTGGCGAGAATAGAAATCCCTCATTGCCCAATGTGCCGACCCTTGGCGAGATTGGGCTGGAACGCGCTTTGGCGATCCCCTGGTACGGCGTCGCCGCCCCCGCTGCCATGCCACCTACCGCAGTGGCGCGGCTGACGGAAGCCTTGCGCCAAGTGACTGCCCTGCCCGAGGTTGCGAATGCCATGGCGCCGGCCGGGCTTGTGCCCGCTTTCGAAGGCGGCAGTGTTTTCGCCGAACGTGTCCGCCGTGAAAGGGACATGTATGGCGCACTTGCCAGGCGCATCGGCATCCAACCGCAATGACCTAAGCCAATTCTTGTGCAGGATATCGCCGCGCATCTCGCGCTGATTTTTGATGGCATCAATATCTGGGCGGCGCTTGGCGTGACCTTCGTCGCGGGGCTGATGCGTGGCTTTGCTGGTTTTGGTTCGGCGATGCTGATGGCGCCCATTTTCGCCATGCTGTTCGGCTCCGCCGATATGGTCGTGACGGTGGTGGCGATTGAATTGATTGTCTCCTTCCAGCTTTTTCCGCAGGTGCGCCATCAGGCCGATTGGAAGCTGCTGACACCAATGAGCATCGCGGCCTGTGCGGCCATGCCGCTTGGCGTTTGGCTGCTCGCGAATGTGGACAAGAATGCGATCATTACGGCGGTTTCAGCGGTGATCGTGTTTTTCGTGGTGATCATGTGGACCGGCTGGCGCTACAAGGGCCGCAGAAGCCAGCCCGCCACGATCCTGGTTGGCGCCATTTCGGGTGCGATGATGGCCACCACCAGTGTGGGCGGTCCGCCCGTGCTGCTTTATCTGCTATCAGGCAATGATCCGCCCCAGGTGAACCGCGCCAATATCGTCACCTATTATTTCCTGACGCAATTTCTGCTGATTGCGATTGTGATGGCCTCAGGTGTTGCGGGGGTCACGGCGCTGATCCGCGCAGTGATTTTGCTGCCGGTCATGCTGCTTGGCGCCTGGGTGGGTGGCCGCGCCTTTCAGGGGCTTGGCAATGAACAGCTCTATCGGCAGGTGGCTTTGACCATTCTGTTTTGTACTGGGATGTTCGGGTTGTTGCGCGGATTTCTGCTGTGAACAACTGCGCAAAAGCGCTTTATGGCCTGATCGCTGGCGTTTCCAGCACCATGCCGCGCGCCCTTTCCATCAGATAGGCCTCAATGGCGATGAATTCCGGCGACCCATAGGCAAAGGACTCCGCGCGCACGCCGTTCATGCAACCGCGCAGACGCCGTTGCAGGGACCCCAGTGCCTGCCATTCCAGCCGATAGATCGGATAGCCCGTCGGGTGCCCTTGCGGAATGATGCTGCCGGCAAGCCTGCGCCCCGCATGATCATCATGGCATTGCGCGCAGGAAAGATCGATCTGCCCCATACGCGTCATGTAAAGGCGCTGCCCAACTTCACGCGTGGCGCGCATGCCAGCGTCATCCGGTGGCGCAATCGGCAGGCCGCGCGACTGATGCGCAACAAAACTGGTCAGCGCCAACAGCTCCTGACTTTCTCGCGCCAAGGGCGCGCTGGCCTGGCGTGTTTCGCGGCATTGGATGATGCGCCCGGCCAGATCAATTGCGCTACCGCTTGCCTGATCAATAGCGGGATACCGCGCCGCCACACCGCGCATGCTGCCCGCCGCATCGCCATGGCAATCGGCGCAGGATTGTCCGGCGGTTGTGGGTTTGCGGCCCCACAGCGCTTCCCCGTCCAAAACCCACAGCATGCCAGGGTTCATGCTGTCATCACGCTGCATCGCCTGCGCTTCGGGGCGCATATCCAAAAGGCCAGATCGCCTTTCCTCGGCCCCCGCCACTGAACAACAAGCCAGCAGCGCGAATAGGATGCGCTTCATGTCACGGTAATGTGGCGCGTCTCTGTCTGCGCAAAGCCATTATCGCCTTCCCAGGTAAAGGTGATCAGCCCCGATTGCGTCGCGATGGTGGTAAAGGCGATGAAGGGATTGGCCGCGATGGCCGGCGATAAGGTCGCGTTGAAAACAACTTCCCCATCATAGCGGCAGGTGAATTTCCAGATGATGTCGCGCGGCTGCACCACACCTTCGGCATTCGGGCGATAGCCGGTTTCCATCACATGCTGAATGAGCGCGCGCATTTCAATCACCGCGCCCTTTTCCGCCGATTTCGGCACCCTGAGCAGCACGCGTGCCATGGCCTAACCCTCAATACAGGCGGCCAAGGTGACCACCACCTCGACCCGCTGGGACCAGAAGCTACCATCGCTCATTTCCGCCACCGCCACCAAAGCCTGAGACGTTGCAAGGCGAATATGCGTTGCCAGATAAGCGCGCCCTGAACGCGGCCCGAATTGCGCGGTAATCACATTTGGCTGCGGATTGCGTTCATTGAAAACGCCAATGCGGCGCACATGATCCGCAGCCGTCATCGGCGTTTCCACCCTCACCAAAATCGGCACCGCATTGCCGTTTTCGACAAGCGGCGAGACATCAAGCCTGACACGCCCTTCGCGCATTAGCTGACCACCGGTGAATTCCCGCAAGGCGGCTGCAAGGCTTTGCCGATCCGCAAACGTTGGCGCCGGCAATAGCAAGGCACCCGGTGCGGCCAGCAAAACGCGACGCGTGACTTTCATGGCGCCTTCTCCGCCTTCAGCCCCATCAGAAAGGCCAGCACATCCTCAATCTCGGCTGCGTTCAATATCGGCCTGTCACGCCAGGCGGAACCCACGCGATTCAAGCCTGCGATCCGATGATAGGCCGGCATGATGCTCTCCGGATTGACGCGCTTATTATCCATCAGGCGAAGCCGAAGCTGACCCTCAGTCCAGCGGCTGCCGGCACCTTCCAGGCTTGGCGCCAGATTGCCTTGCAGGGGTTCCTCAGGGAATGGCCCGCTATGGCACAGCAGGCACAGGCCCTTTTGCCGATCAATGATGATGGCGCGCCCACGCCCAGGATCGCCAGCGCTGCCCGTGAGCGATTGCGCCACCGCATCACCTGCCAGCACCGTTGCATCAGCCCCGGCCATGGCTGGTAACGCCATGGCCAGCAGCAGGCCTGCCAGAAACCGCGCTACCCTCACGCCCGCCTGAGGTCAGCATGCTTCAGCGGCAAATGCCGCACCCGCTTGCCAGTCGCGGCAAAGATCGCGTTCAGCACCGCGGGGGCTGCAACAGCGATGGTCGGCTCCCCAACACCGCCCCAGAAGCCACCTGATTGCAGGATGATGGTCTCCACCTTCGGCATTTCATCCATGCGCAGCACCTGGTAGGTATCGAAATTCTCCTGCTCGATCCTGCCGTTTTTCACCGTGCATTCGCTATGCAGCGCGGCTGAAAGCCCATAGACGAAGGACCCTTCCACCTGCATTTCAATCTGCTGCGGATTGACCGCATGGCCGCAATCAATCGCGGCGACGATGCGATGGATTTTGAGCTCACCCTTGTCACTGACCGACACTTCCGCAGAGGCCGCGACATAGCTGCCAAACCCATGCGTCTGCGCGAGCCCACGGAAAACCGCCTGCCCATTCACCGGCGCCGGCGTGCTGCCCCAGCCGACGCGTTCCGCCACTGCGTTCAGTACTGCCAGATGTCGCGGATGATTGGCCATCAACGCGCGACGAAACGCCAAGGGATCCTTGCCCGCCGCATGGGCCAATTCATCCATGAAGCATTCCAGATAAATCGCGTTCTGGTTCAGGTTCACGCCGCGCCAGAAGCCAGGCGGCACATGCGGGTTGCGCATGGCGTGATCAATCAGCAGGTTCGGGATGGTATAGCCAATATCCGCTTCCCCACCGCTGGCATTCAACCCCTGGAAGGCCACCGGGTCGCGCCCATCACGAATATTCTGCGGGAAAATACCGGCCACAATGGATTGGCCGGAAATCCGCATATGCAAACCAACCAGATTGCCCTGCGCATCCAAGCCACCTTGCAGCTTGCACATCGTGACGGGGTGGAAGCGCCCATGCAGCATATCTTCTTCGCGCGACCAGATCAGTTTGATCGGCGTACCGGGAATTTGCCGGGCGATCGCGACAGCTTGCCGCACCCAATCATGCACCGCACCACGCCGGCCGAAGCCGCCGCCAAGATGGATCTTGTGTACTTCGCAGCGCGCCGGCGGCAGGCCCGCTGCTTCAGCGGTTGCGGCCAAGGCCGCTTCGCCATTCTGTGTTGGCGTCCAAACCTCGCAACGCTCCGACGTCCAGATCGCGGTCGCGTTCATGACTTCCATGCAGGCATGGTTCTGATGCGGATAGCCATAACCCGCTTCAATG
>JADCEX010000269.1 GCA_020249825.1 Roseomonas sp. | reverse complement strand
GCGAGCCGGCAGGGCCAAAAAATCACTGAAAATGGTTATGTTCAGGCAAAAGCAGCGTTGAAAACATACTCGCGCGCCAAAATTGCGACGCTCAATGACAGCTTTTCAGCAGCCTGCTAGGCTATGGTTGTGGCGCCATCGGCGGCTTGATGGTGAAAGGCACCGCGGCTGAACAAGACCGTGCCATTGGCCGCGCCATTGACCAAGGCATCACGTATTTCGATACGGCATCCGCTTAGGGCGATGGCGTATCCGAAAGCAATCTGGGCCGCGCGTTGAAAGCTCTTGGCGCAGAGGTGATTATCGGCACCAAGGTTCGCATCCGTGGGCCGCAACGCCGGGATATTGCAGGCACCATCGCGCAATCCATTGATGCCAGCCTGGCCCGGCTTGGCCGCGATAGCGTGGATATGTTCCACCTCCATGAACCCATTACCCAATCAGGCGAGGCACCAAGCTTTACCGCTGAGCAGATTTTGCAGGAGGCCGTGCCAGCACTCAGCAAACTGCGCGACCAAGGCAAGATCCGTTTCTATGGAATTACAGGGCTTGGAGATGCGCCCATGCTGCGCTGTGTTTTGGATGAAGGCGGCTTCGCCACCGCGCAAATGCCCTACAACATCCTTAATCCCAGCGGTGTGATGCCCTTGTCCCCAGCGTCCTCCATGCCAGACCTTGGTGGCGTTATTCATCACGCTGGAATGGCGGGTGTCGGCGTGATGGCCATACGCATCCTCGCAGGTGGTGCGCTGAGTGGTTCAGAAGATCGCAGCCCCCTTGGTGTGCCGAAGGTGGAACCCATCGCCTCTGGCACTAGTTATGCCGCGGATGTGCAGGCGGCGCGGCGCCTGTTGCCATTGATTGAGGCTGGCTATGCGAAGGATTTGGTTGAATTGGCGCTACGCTTTTCCGCCATGCCGCGCGATATCAGCACGGTCTTGGTCGGCACGGCCAGTATCGCGGAACTGGACCACGCTGTGGCTGCGATCAATCAAGGGCCGCTCCCGGCTGAGGCGCTGGCGATGATCAACCAGCTACAGCCTGGCTGACACATAAGGGACGTTTACGTCCCTTTTGGTTGTCCCGAGGCGCGACATTCGGCGGCGCTGGGGCGCTTCAGGCCCATGATATCGCGCAAAGTGCTGCCGGGATATTCCTTGTGGAAGACGCCTCGGCGCTGCAATTCAGGCACAACGAGGCGCACGAAATCCTCATAAGCGCCGGGGATATGCGTGGCCGCCATGACAAAGCCATCGCAGGCGCCGCCATGGAACCATTCTTCCATCTGATCCGCGACTTGCTTCGGCGTGCCAACAAAGGCGTGATGTTCATGCACGGTGCCGCGCCCAGAGACTTCCACAAAGTCCCTCACGCTTGGGTTCTTCTTGCCGGACAGCATGATCACGCGATCACGAAAACCATGCCAGGAAAGCCCCGCCAATTCGTCATCCGTCAGCGGTTCATCATACGGCTTGCTGCCCAAATCCCAGTTCAGCACTTCAGAAAGTAGCGTCAGCCCATCAATGGGCCGCGCGGTGCTTTCGATCACTGCCTTTTTCTCGGCAGCCATATCGGCGCTTTCGGCGGGAATGGCGTAGCAGGCGGGCAGGATTTTCACGCTGTCAGGATCGCGGCCTTCCGCTGCAACGGCGGCGCGGAATTCACGATATTGCTTCTTACCGTTTTCCAGATTGGGATAGATCACGAAAACAGCCTCACCCCAACGCGCGGCAAAGCTGCGGCCTCGGCCACTTTGGCCGGCCTGCAACAAAACAGGATGGCCCTGCGGCGAACGCGGCACGGTGAAAGGCCCGCGCGATTTGAAATACTTGCCCTGATGATCCAACCGCCGCACGCCATCTGGCTTGGCGAAGGCGCCTGATTCCTTATCCACAATCAGCGCATCATCATCCCAAGACCCCCAATGGCCCATGACCACTTCCATGAATTCATCCGCGCGATCGTAACGCAGATCATGTTCAAGATGTTCGCTATGGCCGAAATTCAGCGCTTCACTATTGTTGAGTGACGTCACGATATTCCACGCCACGCGCCCATGCGTCATCAGATCAGCCGTCGCGAAAAGCCGCGCGACGTGATAGGGTTCGTAATAGGTGGTGGAATAAGTGGCACCGAGCCCGATGCGATTGGTGGCGGCGGCCATCATCATCACGATGGTCAGCGGATCAAGCTTCACCGCGCGCACACCATGGGCCACGGTATTGCGAAAATCATTGGCGTAGATATCAGCCATCGCGAGCCGATCATCGAAGAAGGCCATGTGGAACTTGCCATCTTCCAGAATGCGCGCGATGCGCTGGTAGTAATCCGGCGTCAGAAAATCGCTCATGGAAGCGGGATGGCGCCAAGAACCCGGCAGGTTCGAGCAATTCTGCGCCTGCAAGAAGGCAACCATGGTCATTTGGCGATTGGTGTTCGGCATCAGACAAAACCCTTCAGATCACACGGGAATTTCAACATCAAGCAAAGGCGCATGCTGTTGGCAGCCATAGACATCCGTATCGCCAATGCCACCCGCCGGCACCAGCCGCGGGAATGTCGCCTTGATCGCCATGGCGGCGTCATAAGGTGTCAGCAGCACATCATCCGCCGCCACACCGTAAAGCCGCGCAAACAAGGCTTCGGTAATCATCCCGGAAGCGCGCACTTTTCGATAGAGCGCGGGATCGTCAAACACGATATCAATGGTCAGATCGAAAGGCCCGGCATTCTTGCTTTTGCAGATTCGCGCCAATTCACGGATGCTGGGCATGATCGTCCTCAGATATTTTCATAGGTGATAGGGAAAATCTCGCGCGGGTTATCCAGTTCCAGCACGTGATGGATACTGAAGCGATAGATGGGCCCCACTGGGATATCGGATGGCGAGAAGGGGAAGGCCATATTGCCTTCGCGACAGAGCCGGCCTGGGAAATCCGTATGCAGCATATTGGTCCGCGCAATGCCCAAGACAGCCGCAGCGATTTCCGGCGTTTCGGCGATGACTTCAATGACAAAGCCAACCTCATGGCCCGCCACCTGCTGCACGGGTTCGCGCGCGCCCATCACGCCATCCAGACCATAGGTGCGAATAATCAGGGAATAGCTTTCCGGCGCCGCGCCAAAGGCTGCTGCCTTTTCGCGCACAATGCCGCGCACTTCTTCCAGGAACAAAGGCAGGCGTGCAATCAATAGGGGATCGCGCGTGCCGCAGATGGAAATGCAGCGATGGCCCGCAAATTCCACGCCTTCAAGCTTGACCGTGTATTGCGAAGCCGGCGTCCAGCGCATGCCACTGATCCGCACGGCACGGTCGCTCAGTGCATCAAAGCGGCAATCGGATGTATCCAGCATGCCGCCTGGTTCAATATGATGAATGGGGCTGCTGTTTTCATGCAGTGAATGATTGGCAATCGAAAGCGGTGTGCAGCGACGAATGGGGTTCATCGGTTCGCATTCCACGCCATTTTCGCGCACCGTCACCAGCAGGCAATCATGGCCCTTCGGGATGGATGGCGTGGCGCCGCATTCCAGCATCTTGCCGGCATACCAGGCGGGTGCAGGCGGCAATTGCGCGCGGATGGCGGCAGCGGCCCAGGGCGCGGGATCACTCGCGCGACCTGCCAAAATCACCTGCGCGCCATTATCCAAAGCCTCCATGAAGGGCTCCGGCCCCATCATGCCAACCACGCGGCTGGCGCGATCCAATGCCTCGGCTGTTAAGGGCGGCTGTTTGCCAAGCGGGCGGATGCGCCCTGCCGCCAGGCGGCGCTGCAATTCCGCACGTGGAGGTTCCGCTTCAATCAACGCCAGGCGGAAATGCAAGCCTTCCTCGGCGGCGATTTCACGCACCAGCCGCGCGGTAAATTCCAGATGTGGCGCGCCACCCGCACCGCCCGCAGTGCCAATCATCAGCGGAATGCGCGCCGCAATCGCCGCGCGCAGCATCAGGCGCAGATCGCGCCGGATCGCCATGACGGAACAAAACGGCACGCCGGCGCCAAGGTAATAGGGGCCAGGATCAACACTGCCGCCATCAACGCCAATCACATGCGGCGCACGCGCCATGCCGGCCTGCAAGCTTGCTTCCGGGAAGCCGTAACCCAGAATCGCACTGGTGGAGAGAAGGCGTATTTCCTTCATGCCGTTCCTTATCCCTTATCCGCGCTGCATCTGCCGCGATTAGGGTGAAGGCTGCCATGAAGAATGCGGCGCGTATAGCGCCCAAGGCGCGCGTTACAAAAGCACCATATCATCGCGATGGATGATTTCATCCCGCCCGCGCCAGCCAAGAATTTCTTCCAAGGCTTCGCTGCGATGCCCGGCAATCAGCCGCGCCGCATCAGCATCATAAGCACTAAGCCCGCGCGCCACTTCTACACCTTCAGCATCCCGCACGCTCACGGGATCGCCGCGCGAAAATTCGCCCTCCACCGCGCGCACGCCAGCCGGCAGCAGCGATGAACCGCGCTTGAGTGCACGCGCCGCCCCCGCATCCACCACCAGCACACCAAGCGGGGCGAGGCTGCCTGCAATCCAGCGCTTGCGCGCGCTGCGGCCTTCCGGCAGCGGCAGGAACCAGGTGCAGCGCGCGCCTTCTTCCAGCGCGCGCAGCGGGTGGTCGCGTTGTCCGAGCGCGATTGCCATCGCCGTCCCCGCGCCGGTTGCGATACGCGCGGCAATCAGTTTTGTCCGCATCCCGCCGGAGGAATAGCCAGGCGGCGGTTCGCCACCCATGGCCATGATTTCATCCGTCAGGCGTTCCACTACGGGCAGATGCTGCGCTGCCGGGTCCTTGCGCGGATCGGCCGTGTAAAGCCCATCAATGTCGGACAGCAGCAGCAGCGCATCGGCCTGGATCATCTCGGCCACGCGGGCGGCCAGCCGATCATTATCGCCGAAGCGAATTTCCGCCGTGGCGACGGTATCGTTTTCATTGATTACCGGAACGCAGCCGAGATTGATCAGCGTGGCAAGCGTGGCGCGCGCATTCAGATAGCGCCTGCGATCTTCCGAATCTTCCAGCGTCAGCAGCAATTGCGCCGCATTCAACCCATGCGCCGCCAACGCTTCCTGCCACGCTCCGGCGAGGCGAATTTGCCCAACCGCAGCGGCAGCCTGTTTTTCTTCCAGCCGTAAGCGCCTGCGCGTCAGCCCCAGCGCCTTGCGCGCTAATGCAATGGCGCCGGAAGATACCACCACCACTTCCGCGCCCCGCGCCCGCAACGCCACGATATCTGCGGCGACGGAAGCAAGCCAAGCGGCGCGCGGCGCGGCGGTGGCGTTATCCACCACCAGCGCGGAGCCGATCTTCACCACAATGCGCTTGGCATCCTTGAAGTTGGGCTGGGCGGGGTTGATCATGCCGTTGCGCTTACCATGGCAAAGCGGGGCCTGTCAGCGCGCCGCCGCGATCATATCGGCCAGCGCGCGCAGCAATTCGGGCACGCCTTCACCACTCGCCCCGCTGATCAGCATCACAGGCTTACCGGCGGCGCGCGATAGCGCCTTCACACGGGAAGTGCGCGCCTGTGGGGTCATGGCATCGGCCTTGTTGAGCGCCAACAATTCCGGGCGATATTCCAGCCCATGGCCATATTCAGCCAATTCGCGGCGAATCGTCCGATAAGCGCGGGCGGGATCGGCGACCGAGCCATCCACCAAGTGCAGCAGCACCTTGCAACGTTCCACATGGCCCAAAAAGCGCGTGCCAAGCCCTGCCCCTTCCGCCGCGCCTTCAATCAGGCCAGGCAGATCGGCCAGCACAAATTCCTCGGTCGCGTTCAGGCGCACCACGCCAAGCTGCGGGTGCAGCGTGGTGAAAGGGTAATCCGCAATCTTGGGGCGCGCGGCTGAAACCGCGGCCAGGAAGGTGGATTTGCCGGCATTGGGCAGCCCCACCAGCCCGGCATCGGCAATCAGCTTCAGCCGCAGCCAAAGCCAGCGTTCTTCCCCCGGCCAGCCCTTATCGGCGCGGCGTGGCGCGCGATTGGTCGAGGTTTTGTAATTTGAATTGCCAAAGCCGCCATCGCCGCCGCGTGCCAGCACCACGCGTTTGCCGAGCTTATCCAGGTCCGCGATCATGGTTTCGCGGTCTTCGGCGAAGATTTGCGTGCCCACGGGCAGTTTCAGCACCACATCATCGCTGGCCGCGCCGGTGCGGTCAGACCCAGCACCATTGCCGCCTTTGCGGGCCTTGAAATGCTGGGCGTAGCGGTAATCAATCAACGTATTCAGCCCGGCTACGGCTTCGGCGATCACATTGCCGCCCTTGCCGCCATTGCCGCCATCCGGGCCGCCGAATTCGATGAATTTTTCGCGCCGGAAGGCGACAACGCCATCCCCGCCATCGCCGGCCTTTACCCAGATTTTCGCTTCATCAAGGAACTTCATGGGTCAATCCGTGGGGCATCACGGCCCCAAAAACAAAACGAGGGCCCCAAGGGACCCTCGCCTTCAGGGATACGCTGGAAGCTCGGGTTATTCCGCAGCCTGCGGCAGCGGCTGCACATTGACATGAACGCGGCCTTCGGACTTGCGTTCGAACACCACGCGGCCATCCACGGCGGCATGCAGGCTATGCTGGCGGCCAGCATAGACATTGTCACCCGGGATCATCTTGGTGCCGCGCTGCGTGACAATGATGGAGCCGGCATTGACCGACTGCCCACCAAACAGCTTCACGCCGAGGCGCTTACCGGCAGAATCGCGACCGTTGCGCGAAGAACCGCCTGCTTTCTTATGTGCCATGGCTGGGTTCCTTTCCGATCAGGCAGCGTTGATGGAGGCAATGCGCAGCACGGTCTGGTGCTGGCGATGGCCATTCTTGCGGCGGCTATTCTGCCGGCGGCGCTTCTTGAAGATCAGCACGCGGTCACCGCGATTCTGTTCCACCACGGTCGCGGTCACGCTGGCGCCAGGCACGGTCGGCGCGCCAATGGAAAGCCCCGCTTCGGTGGCGATGGCAAGCACATCATGCAACGTCACCGTGGCACCCGGTTCGGCATCAAGCCGTTCAACGGTAAGCACGGCGTCAGGCGTGACGCGATATTGTTTCCCGCCGGTGCGGATTACTGCATAGGTCATGGGGATGCCCCGAAACTCTTTCTAAAGCGTGACTGCCCGGCCCTTGCCCCTGGGCAAAAGCCAGCCGCCCCAGGCGCAGAACGCCGGGTCGGAAAGAGCGCGCATATAGACGGGCGGGTCCGGTCCGTCAACGGCGGAGATTGCGCCGGGGAGCCGGGGCAATTATAGGAGGGCGTCGTTCGCGGGGAAGCCAGCTCCCCCGTTTCGCTGGAGAGGTGCCGGAGCGGTCGAACGGGTCGGTCTCGAAAACCGAAGTACGGGCAACTGTACCGTGGGTTCGAATCCCACCCTCTCCGCCATATCAATCCCCTATCGAGTTGTTTTTCCTTGATATTTTTTCGCGTGGGCTTTCTATACCCCCGCCCATACCCCCGCCAATCGCCGGGATACCCCCTCTCGCGGGCCTATTTTGGCTCAGGAAGCGGTGGGGGCTTGGCCGGCCTCGCCGCCCCGCGCGCGCGCGCGGGTTTGGTGGCCTTCGGGATGGCCGGGGGGGCTTCGATCCCAAGCGGAAAGGGCGGCACCGTATAGGGATACGTCCCCGCGCAATGCCGCGAATTGGCGACCGGGGGTTATGCCCCTTTTCTTTTCCATTTCGCGGCGCTGTATGCGGCTTGCCCCTTATTCGGTTTCCAGCCCCATGCCAGGGATTTACCCCGCCCCCGGGGGGGCTGGCAGCGCATCAAAGGCCAGCCTTGCCCAATGTTCCGGCGCCAGGCGCATCGCCTCAAGATCGGCGCGCGTGATCGGGCTAGGCCAAGGTGCGGGCGCGCGAGTTCCCGCGTCATTGGCGCGGCCATCCGGATCAGGCGGAGAGGCTGAAGGTTTTTCTGCCATGCGTTCATTGTAGCATGTCAGGCGGAGCAAGGCGCATTTCTGAGCCCAAGGCATGCGATTTCGAAAAGATGCTTGATTTAACTGAAGGTGCTCATGCAATTTCGAAAGGATGCTTGATTTAACTGAAGGTGCTCACGCTTTGCGTATATGAGCACCTTGGGCGGAGAAATGAGCACCTTCGAAGCGGTGGGGGCTGTATCCTGAGCCGCCCGCCGTATCCCGCCCCCCAAGGTGCTCATGCGCTGGCGAAGGTGCTCATATACGCAAAATCTGAGCACCTTCAGGCATATCAAGGAAACTCGCCGGAAATGGTGAGCACCTTCAGGCGTATCAATCAAACCTTCGAAGGCAAGTGAGCACTTGCCCCGAAAATCAGGGAAACTTGCCGGACGGCCGCTCACGGCTCGCGCTCCGGCAAGCGCCATTGCCAGGGGCTATCGGCACCGGGCTTGGCGGGCGCTTTTTCGGCTTGCACGCCAAGTGCATCCTTGGCCCGCCGCACCGTTGCCCATGATATGCCGGCGCCTTCGGCCTCTGCCTTGATTGCCTTTTGCAGCATCGGGCCAGCCGCAAGCCGATCCTGCAAAAAGCCCTTCGCCTCGCTCATGGCCGGGCTGTCACCTTTGCCGGGTTCAAGCCCTTCAAGCTTGGCGAGCAATTCAGCCGCCGTGCCTTTCACCGCCTCACCCCAGACAATGCCGGAAGCGGAGATTTCCGGATCATCCGCAAGCGGCGCTTGTTCCAGGCTGTATCGGAAGCCATCATCAATCGGGCCGATATTCGATTTCCCCCGCACGAAAAGCCGCTCACCTTCAGCCTCGCCTTCACCACGCGCCGCGAAAAAGACAATCCGGGCCAGAGCGGCGAAGGCAAGGCTTCCCGTGACCCGCTCAAGCGGCTTTCGGCCTTGCGTGCCTTTGCTCAAGTGATGAATCCCCAGCACCGCAACCCGCCGCTCGCTGGCCAGATCGGCCAAGGGCTGAAGGTTGCGCCTCACCGGGGCATTGCCCTTATCTTCGCCAGTGACCATCGCGACAAGCGGATCAATCACCACCATCACCGGGCGCTGCATCTTGGCAATGCGTTCGCTCAATTCGCCCATATGCTTTGCCGGATCGAAGGGCCGCTTGCGGCCATCCTCAGAAATGCCAGCGATGAAATGCACCCGCGTCAGATCGGCACCGGCACGCGCCAGGCGGGGCTTGAGCGTATCGGCTATGTCATCCTCTCCGGACCAGAAAAGAACATCGCCGGCCTCTGCCTCGCTGCCATCAGGCCAGCGCCCGCCGCGCGTGATGATAGCCGCCAGATTAAGCGCAATCGTGGTTTTCCCGGCGCCAGGATCACCGGCGAAGATATGGATTTTCGCCCGCGCCAGCCAATAGCGCCAAAGCCAAGAAATCGGCTCACTTTTCACTTGATCGGCGCGGAGTAGCACCACGCCAGAATCACGGGCCGGGATTTCCCGCACGCCAGCCGCACGCATGGCGGCTTCAGGATCATGTTGCGCGCTCATGCTGCCACCGCCTTTGCCAGATCATCGAAATCGCCTCGCGGTGGGGCCAATATCCGCGCCTCGCGCCCGGCTTCCTGCCATCGGCGCGCGCATTGTCGGGCGGCTTCGATGCCGGCTGAATCCTGATCCGCAAAGATTGTCAGGGCTTCAATTCCGCGAAGCACCGGGAAGCGAGCAATCCCGCCCGCACTCGCGGCACTCCATACAGGCCGCCAGCCGAAGTGCTGAAGGATGCTCAGGCCGGTTTCGATCCCTTCCGCCAGCCCTAGCAGGCTGCTGAAATTCATAGCCTGATTTCCGTATTTATGATTCACTGTCCTCGCATTTGGTCGAGGTTGCGATGCGTGGCAATGATGCAGTGGCTGGTTCCCTGTTCAGCTATGTTGATCTTGAAAAGCGGGTGCG
>JADCEX010000268.1 GCA_020249825.1 Roseomonas sp. | reverse complement strand
TTGGCGAATGTCTGCCGAGAAAGGTTTCGCCGCGCATGAGCGCCCATCCCGCCCCTCAGCCCCTCATTATCCTGGATGTCCAGGACGCCATCGACCAGCCGGTCTGGAATGGCAAAAACAATCCTGAATATCTTTCGGTGATCCTGCGTCTTCTGGCGCATTGGCGAAAAAACGGTTGGCCCGTGCTTCACATCAAACACGACGAACCAACACCGACCTCAAGCTATCATACCCACGGGCCGTGGAATGGCATCAAAGCCGAGGTCGTTCCCCTTGCTGGGGAGCCGGTTGTCATCAAGCCTCAAAACTGCGCCTTTATCGGAACTGAGCTTGATCAACTCCTCCGCGACATGGGGGCCAAGGAGTTCGTGCTGACGGGCGTTGTCATCCATAATAGCATGGATGCGACGGTCAGGGCCGGCAAGGCGCTTGGCTACCGCATCATCCTGCCGTCGGACGCGACCACCGCAGTGCCAGTCACGGGCCCGAGTGGCAAAACCTGGACCGCCGAAACCGTCCATGATCTGACTTTGGCTATTCTTGATAGGGAATACGCATCGGTGGTGACAGCAGAAGAGGTGATCGAACGGTTTGGTGGGAGCAACTCCTCGATAGGAGGCAAGCTTTAGCGTAGTTCCCGTTCAATGCGCTGCTGAGAGATTTCGCTTGGTGCGAAACTTCTCTAACATGACGATGATTGCAGAAGGGACAAAGGCATGCGCGCGATATTCGTCATGATCAAATGCGAAATGGGCCAAGCCTATCGCGTGGCGCGGGAGATGGCCGATGGCATTCCGGAGCTTTCGGAAATGCATTCCATTTCCGGCCAATATGATCTGCTTGGGAAATTTTATCTGGAAGCGGGGCGCGATATCGGGCTTTTCGTGGTGGAAACCATCCAGACCGTGCCCGGCGTGAAGGACACTTACACCCTGCAAACCTTCAACGCCTTTTCGGGGCGCGGGGGCTGAGGCTCCACCGCGCCTGACATAACCTCAATTCTGCGGCATGCCTTCCGGCACAATGGTGCGCACCAGGCTGGCATCAAGCGATTCATAGGCGTGATAGCCAATAGTCTCGTAAAGTGCCGCGCGAGTTTGCATGCGCCCCACCATGTTATGCGTGCCGCCATCAGCCTTGATCGCGCCATAGAGATCTTCCATGGCCTTGGCCGCGATACGCAAATGGCTGACGGGCCAGATCACCATGGCATAGCCCATTTGCTGGAATTCGCTGGCGGTGAAAAACGGCGTGCGACCGAATTCGGTCATATTGGCGAGCAGCTTCACGCCCGGCATGCGCGATGCGAATTCGCGAAACATCTCGGCCGTGGTGAGCGCTTCGGGGAAAATCGCATCGGCGCCGGCTTCAAGATAACGCTTGGCGCGATCAACGGCCGCATCCATCCCTTCATTCGCGACCGCATCGGTGCGCGCAATGATCACCAGATTGCGCCTGGCCTTGCGCGCTGCCGCGACCTTGGCCGCCATTTCATCCACCGGGGCCAGTTTCTTGTCATTCAAATGGCCGCATTTCTTGGGCAGCAACTGGTCTTCCAGATGCACCGCGCCGGCGCCCGCTTCTTCAAAACAGCGCACCATATGCATGACGTTCAAAGCCTCACCATAGCCGGTATCGCCATCCACCAGCACCGGCAGGCCGGAAGCACGCACCACTTGGCGCACATGCCAGGACACGTCATCCACCGTGATCATGCCAAGATCGGGCAGGCCCATGGTGGCCGACATGGCAGCGCCTGACATATAGAGCGCCTCAAACCCCGCCTTTTTCGCGAGCAAGGCGGCAATGCCCAAATGCGCGCCGGGCATTTGCAGGATTTCCGGGCGATCCAGCAGGCGACGGAAACGTACACCGGCCGGTTCATGGGGGAGATCATCGGCGATCACATAAGGCATGGAAATTTCCTCAGAAGAAAATGAACGTCACCAGCACAAAAAGCGGGATCAGCACCACAAATGCCCAGGCGCAATAGCCGAAGAAGGATGGCATGCGCACGCCCTGTTCTTCGACAATCGCCTTGACCATGAAATTCGGCGCATTCCCGATATAGGAATTGGCCCCCATGAAGACCGCGCCGCAGGAAATCGCGGCGAGTGTCAGCGCACCTTCCGTCATCAGATAGGCAGGATCACCGCCGGCCAGGTTGAAAAACACCAAATAGGTCGGCGCATTATCCAGGAAGGAGGAAAGCACGCCCGTCAGCCAGAAATAGACCCAGGGAATCGGCTCCCCACCCGCGCCGGAGGTGAGTGCCACCAGGGGCGCCGCCGCACCCGCCGTGCCAGCCCGCAAAATGGCAAGCACCGGGGCCATGGTCACGAAAATGGCGGCAAACAGCTTGGCCACTTCCAGAATGGCCCCCCAGGCGAAGCCATTATCATCGCGCAATTGCCGCGGCGTCACCCACATGGAAATGGCGGCGATGCCAACAAACACGGCCACACCGACCAGCCTTTCAAGCCCGATCTTATCGCCAAACAGCGCCACATCGCCCGGCCGCCAATAACCCTGCGCCAGCACCATCAGCACCACGCCGCCAATCAGCCAAAGATTGGCGTAGCCTTCGATGGAAAGTTTCTCGCGCTTTTCGATGACCGGTGCCACCGGCTTTTCACGCGCCCAGGCCCAGCTATCCAGTACGTAATAGGCAGCCAGCAGCAGCACGGCGCAGACGAGGAACTCGCCGAACATATGCGTGGTTGTCCAGAAGAAGGACACGCCTTTCAGGAAGCCCAGATAAAGCGGCGGGTCACCCAGCGGCGTCAGCGATCCGCCAATATTGCTGACCAGAAATATGAAGAACACGAAGGTATGGATCTTGCGCTGACGGAAGGCATTGGCGCGCAGCACCGGTCGGATCAGCAGCATGGAAGCACCCGTAGTGCCCATCACACTCGCGATCACGGTGCCGAAGGCCAGCAAAGCGGTGTTGGTGGCGGGCGTGCCAATGAGCGTACCCTTCAGAAGCACCCCGCCGCCCGTTACGTAAAGCGCCAGCAGCAGGGCAATGAAGGGGATGTATTCCTGCAACAGGATATGCCAGACCTCGGAAGCCGCGACTTCAGGCCCGAACACGGCAGCGAGAGGCAGCACCAGCAGCAAAGCCCAGCC
>JADCEX010000267.1 GCA_020249825.1 Roseomonas sp. | reverse complement strand
TTCCTGACAGCGGCGTGAATCGGCCCACCAAACATAAGGCTAGTGGTGCGCGGGGGCTTTTTGGGCAGGGGACAGATCCGCATGAATCGCACCGCTAGGGCATCGGGCGGCGCTGTGCTCATTGACGAAGACGCCTTCTTTGGCGCCTAGGCCGAACAAGCTTAGCGTCCGAAGGCAAGTAATGGGTCGCATGGAACAAGCTTGGCTTGTCATTCTGGGCAAGGCGGTCCGTTAACCCTTTTTCCCAGCCGAGCAATCATAATGCCTTTGCTCGAAGTCCATTCTTCACAGCAGCGTGAAATCCAACCCGATGCAGAAGCCGCGCCAAGTAACGGATCAAATATTTTCCAAGGCGATTGCTGCGCTCAGACAGGGCGATCTGGCAAAAGCTGAGGCGCTTTGTCTTGCTGTTCTGGATCTCGACCCGAGGCATGTTGAAGCACTGCGTCTTTCCGGTTTGGCCGCAACACAAGCCGGCCGTCCGGATGAAGGCGCCAACCGCCTACAGCTTGCCACGCAGATCAGGCCGAAAGACCCTATCCTACACAACAACCTCGCACTTGCCCTCATAAAACAGGGAAGAGACCTGGAGGCGCTTGTCAGTTTCGAAACGGCGCTTGTCTTGGACCCCGAAGCCATTGATGTGCGGCAGCATGCGGGGAACCTTTTGCACAAGCTCGGCCGCCATAGTGAAGCCGTCGCTGCCTTTGATCGTATCATCGCGAAGAAACCAGATGACGCTGATGCACATCACCATCGCGGCCACGCATTAGCGGATCTCCAGCAGTTTGAGGAAGCCTATGACGCTCATGAAAAAGCGCATCGTCTGCAACCTCATTCTGCTGCGTATATCGCTGGTATGGCTTCAGTGCTCTGCAACCTGAAGCGTCACAACGAAGCAAAACCCCTTATTGAGAAGGCGCTTGCAATCCAACCCGACATGGAATTGGCGCTGTTATGTCGGGCCGATACGCTGCTTTCTGAAGGGCGCTTGCAAGAAAGCCTAGATCCGATCGAAGCGGTGATTGCCGCACATCCATACTCGCTACAAGGGCATTTTTGGCGTTGCAAGATACTGGTCCTTCTCGGCCAACCCGAAAGGGCCTTGATGCTCTCTGCGGCGTCACGCGGCATTGAATTGGGCAATCCGCTGACCTTTATCAATCATGGTTTCATCCTGGCAGCACTTAATCGATTTGAAGAAGCCATTGGCTTTTATGATCGGGCATTGAAAATCAAGCCGGATGATACCGAAGCCCATCATAATCGTGCCTTCGCCCTACTGACGCTCGGCCGTTTCGAAGAAGGTTGGCTTGCCTACGAATATCGCAATTTACGAAAGAAACCTTCCTTGGCGCGGAATTATTCCAAGCCACTCTGGTGGGGTGATGAACCGCTGAAGGATCAGAAGCTTTTTGTCTATTCTGAACAGGGCTTGGGCGATACGATCCATTTTGGCCGCTACGCCTTGCTGGCTGCCGAACGCGGGGCGACAGTATGTCTCTCAGTACAGAAGCCTCTCTACCGGCTGTTTCGGGGCTTTCATCCAAAAGTGCTTGTCATCAGCAGCACTGAAGTACCAGTGGAATTCGATTTGCATTGCCCACTCCTCAGCCTGCCGCTCGCTTTTCGAACCAGGCTTGAAACCATACCCGCTTGGCCGGATGGCTATCTTAAGGCACCAGAAGAAGAGGCGGCGCGCTGGGCGCAACGCCTGCCACGGGGCCGCCGGATTGGTCTTGTCTGGAGCGGGAGCAACACCCATAGCAATGACGCCAATCGGTCCATTGCGCTTGCGCGCCTCAGGCCACTTTTCCAATCCAGCGATGTCTGGATTTCGCTGCAAAAGGAAGTGCGTGAGAGAGACCAGACCGCACTGCAAGCATCTGGCCTGCTTGATCTGACCGCTGAGCTTGAAGACTTCGCTGATACCGCAGCCTTGATTTCAGCGCTTGATCTGGTGATTGCGGTGGATACGTCGGTCGCGCATTTGGCGGCCGCTTTGGGCAAGCCTGTTTGGCTGATGCTGCCCTTTGCGCCCGATTTCCGTTGGCTATTGGATCGGGAGGACTCCCCCTGGTATCCCAGCATGCGACTGTTTCGCCAACCCCGCCCTGGCGATTGGGACAGCGTCATCACAAGAATAGCTGACGCGCTTCGGGCCTAAGCCCCTTCATCCCCTCCGCCACTGCGGGAATGTTTCGATTATGGGCAGACTGGCGGCAAGGCTAGGTGGCAAGATCCGCTTATTGCGCCTTATCGCCAGACCTTGCGGAGACCTTGTTTTCACGCCCAAATTGATCCTTCAAACGGAGGCTCAAGACAATGGCGCAAATCACCCGTCGTGCGGCGCTTGGCGCTTCGGCCATGCTTGCCATGCCGGCCTTGGCCCAAACACGCTTCCCTGAACGGCCCATTCGCCTGATCATTCCCTGGGCGGCGGGCGGGCCGGCGGATATCGGCTTTCGCATCATGGCCGATCACGCATCACGCAACCTGGGCCAGCCGGTGGTGGTGGAAAATCGCGGCGGGGCTTCCGGCATTCTGGGTGCGATGGCGCTGCAGGAAGCGCGACCCGATGGCTATACGATTTCGCAAATGCATGTCGGTGTGGTGCGGCAAATGCTGCTCAATCCCCGCCCGCCCTATGATCCGATCAATGACCTGACTTATATTCTGCAAATCACCGGCTTCGTCATGGGCCTGGTGGTGCGCGCGGATTCCCCCTGGCAGAGCCTTGATCAACTGCTCGATTACGCGCGCGCCAATCCGGGCAAGCTCAATTTCGGCACGCTGGGGATTGGCTCCACACAGCATCTGGTGGTGGAACGTATCGGGTTTCAGCGCGGCTTGAGCTGGACCCATGTGCCCTATCGCGGCACATCCGACACGCTGCGCGCGCTGCTGGGTGGGGAGATTGATTTCGCCTCAGAAGCATCTGGTTGGGCGCCAATGGTGGAAGCAGGGCAATTACGCCTGCTTGCGATTTATACTTCCACCCGCGCCAAGCGATTTCCGCAGGTGGCAACACTGAAAGAACAGGGCTTGGATATTGTGGTGGATAGCCCAGGCGGGCTGATCGGCCCGCGCGGGATGGAACCAAGTGTGGTGCGCGTGCTGGCGGAAGCCTTCACCGCCGCTGCGCAGGATCCCGCGCATCTGCAATTCCTGGAACGCGTCAATCAGCCGTTGATCCTGCTGGATGGCCCGGCCTATCGGGAAGCGATGCGCCAGACCATGGACGAAGAACGCGCCCTGCTGCGTCGGCTCAATCTCGCCCCCGCTTAAACAGCGGCACTATGGCGCGTGGCAGCCGGCGCCAGATAGGCATCGAAACACGCGGCCAAATGCCGCAGGAAGCGCGCGCCCCTCGCGGTCACCGCGAGGCGCCCAGCGCCTTCCGTCACCAGATCATCGGCGATCAGCGGATCGAGCTTCGGGCGAGCGCTGGCTAAAATATCAGCCGGCACCATCGAGAGATCCAAAG
>JADCEX010000266.1 GCA_020249825.1 Roseomonas sp. | reverse complement strand
CAGTAATAGGCGGTGGTGGTCATGGGATTCCCACCAATCAGCAGCGGGTGGAAGCTGAAGGCAACGCGGAGCTTGTCGCTGGTGAAGTAATCACAAACGCGACTATAGACGGTGCGATACCCCTTCAGCCGGATCAAATCCGGCGCGGCACTGATCAGGCTTGCCAGGCTATGAAAGGGCTTATCGGCCAGTTCGGCGAAGGCCACCCGAAAAATACGCTCACTTTCCAGAATGAAACGTTCAAAGCCCGCGCTGTCTTGCGGGGCAAGCCGTGCCACCTCGGCGCGCGTCACGCCAAGGTCTGCCGAACAGCGCATCACTTCGCCATCATCAAAGCGGATCAAATAGAAAGGGTCCATTGCGCGCAGATCAATATCCTGCGCAAGCTTACGGCCGGCAAGCGACCAAAGCTCTTCTAGCAGATAGGGCGCGGTGATGATGGTAGGCCCGGCATCAAAGGTGAAGCCATCCTGCCGGAAGACATAGGCGCGCCCGCCAGGCGCATCGAGCTTTTCAAGAATCGTTACACGCCAGCCGCGTGCCCCCAAACGCACCGCCGCAGCCAAACCACCAAAACCGGAACCAATCACAATCGCATGCGGGCGCTTATCTTCAACTGTGTTCGTCATGCTTGATTGGCCTTCATCTTATTCGGCATGAAACACCATTCTGCGGCGCTGGAAAAGGAAAACCTCCGCGCAAGGCGCGGAGGTTCCGAAGATAACAAAATCATGGGCGGGTTCAGCCAACCCGCCCCAATCCATCATCGCGGCGCAGCATCAGCCGAACGCAGCGGGCCTTGATTGACCTGCTTCAATTCAGGGAAGTCACGCAGCATGGGTGCGCCATTCAGGGGACGATTCACGCCCTGGTGGCAAGTGGAACAATTCACTTTCAGCGGGTCACCCATTGCGCCGAGCCGCGGGCCATGCGGGCCTTCCGCCGGACCATTCGGGTTCTTGGCCCATAGCGGCTGCAACGGTTCGATGTAGGACATGTTGATGTCCCGCACCATGCGGATGCCATGCCAAGCAGTCGTTCGCGCCGGCGGGCTTTCGGCCCATTCAGCGAAGGAACGGCTATTGTGGCAATATGTGCAATTCACACCGAGCGATGAGGACATATGCATCATCAACGCATAGGTCCATTCAGTTGACATGGTATTCTGGGTATTCCGCCCCGGCAGCGACGTGGTGCTGATGTTACGGATTTCCCTGTCACCCAGCAAGAAAGGCGTGAAGGGATCAGACGGCAAGGAAGATAGACCAACTGAGGCCGCCGGGTGATTCTGCCCGCGTGGCGCCTGCAAGCCCGCGCGGCTATTCGGTTCCGTTGACCAGACCATGGCCGGCACGGCATTGCCACGGTGGCAGGTATAGCAGGTGACACCGGTCTGGCCGACATGGTTCGCCCATTCCGAATTGATCTTATGCGTCATCTGCAACATGCGTCGGGCGACAACTTTGGTATAGACTTCGTCGGACGCCATATTCTCGACGTTGTGGCAATAGCCGCAGCCCTGATTGGGCGCGATCCATTCCGTCATGGCAAGCATGATGCGGTTGAATTGCGCCTCACTCAGGTCACGTAGCACCTGCACATTTTCATAGACTTCATGCGCCCTTGGTCCTGTTGTATCCGCGGCCTCAGATGCCTCGGGCGCCTGGTTGGCAGCGAGCAAGGCAGGCAGGGTGCGTGGGTTTTCCACCTCACCCATCGAAAGGCCGCGGAAGCCGCCTTGCGTTGACAGCACTGGTGGGCGTTCGAAGGTGGTGACAAAGATCACCCCGCAAAGCAGCGCCACCACAAAGGCAGCGATGCTGAGTGAAAACCTGCTCATCGCGGCGCTCCTTGTACGATGGAGGGATCAACAGCGGGTGACCAAGGCATGGTATAGGCCGGCGCAAAGTGCCGATCCACCGCCCAGAGATACCAATTATCCACGACTGTGCCGGTCAGCAGAATGCCAATCCCGCCCGTGACGGGGCAAAGGAAAGCAAACCACCAGGCCCAGCGGTGGATGCTTTCAAAGGTGGCGTTGAAGCCCATGGTCCAGCGCCAGAATAGGCCGCCACGTTCCGCTGCCGTGCCGCGATCCAAAGTCTGTTCGATTTCGCGTTCGCCGCCATAACGCCCAAGCGCCAGGATGGTTGCAGCATGCATCGCAAACAACAGGACCGAGCCATAGAGGAAGACGATCGAAAGCGCGTGGAAGGGATTATAGAACAGATTGCCGTAGCGGATCGAAAATGCCGCCGTCCAATCCAGATGCGGGAAGATGCCGAAGGGTACCGCTTCACTCCAGCTTCCCATGGCAAGCGGGCGGAAGAAGCCCAGCACCAGGTAAAGCCAGATGGCGCCAGCAAAGGCCCAAGCCACATGCGTGCCCATGCCAAGCTGACGTGCACGGCGATAAGTGCGCACCCACCAAAGCAGCATGGAAAGCGTCAGGAAGAAGCCTGCCACGATCCACCAGCCGCCCTTGTTCAGCGGCGGAATGCGCAAGCCATATTCGGGCGGTGGCGGTTCCAGCGCCAGCCAGAAAAGCTGACGGATGAATTCGCTCAGGTTCCAATTCACCGAAGCCAGCATGGCAAGCCCGATGATCTCAAAGGCGATGAAGCCAAAGAGCAACGAGAGAATGCCAAGATAGCCAAGATAAACCGGCCCGATCTGCGCATCGCCAAGGCGACCAAAGAGATGCACTTCCCTTGGTGTGCCTTCCCGCGGCGAATTATCCGCAGGTAGTGGCACACCAGGATACGGCGCCGGTCCGCGTACCTGTATCCGGGTGAAGATATTCTGATATTCGGCCATGGGATTTTTCCCTCCCCTCGCCTAGCGCCAAATCGGCAGGTTGAGCCACCAGCCCCACCATTCGGGCCAGCCGCGGGTCCAGAAAGGACCACTGATCACGATGCAGATCGCACTCCAAATCCCGGCAGACAGCGCAAGGAAAAGACCAAGCCTGTGAATACCAAGCGTGCCAATCGAATAACCGATGAAGTCACGGAAGAAGGTATTCTCATGCTCGGCGGTCTTGACCGGTTCACCTTCAGGCGGATTGAGCGCCGACAGAACCAATGCGCCGTGCAACGACAGCGCCAGCACCGTGGTGAAGAAGAAGGTCACCGCGATCATATGCGCCGGATTGTAGTGGAAGTGCAGATATTGATAGCCGACATTGGACACCCAATCGAGGTGACTCCAAATGCCGTAGGGGAAGCCATGTCCCCAGGCGCCCATCAGCACCGGCCGGATCACGACCAGCGTCACATAGGCGAAAACCGCGACGCCATAAGCGATGGGAATGTGATAGCCCATGCCAAGCTTGCGCGATATTTCCGCCTGGCGCAGTGCCCAGGAAACAAAGGCCCCGATCGCGCAGATGGTGATCATCTGCCAAAGCCCGCCTTCGCGCATCGGCGCCAGGCGCAGGCCGTATTTGAGATCCGGCGGCGCGATATTGATCAGCCAGGGATTCCAGGTCCCGCCAATCGCAGCGCCGTAGAGGATCAGGGCGGTTCCTACAAAGCTGAAAAACGCCGTGGTCACGCCAAAGAACCCGACATAGAAAGGCCCTATCCAAAAATCGAACAGGTCGCCCCCTATCAGGGTTCCGCCGCGGACGCGGTATTTCCGCTCAAAGCTTAACATCGCCATCGCTTGATGCTCCTCTCCCGACGGGGGCTTTGCCCGCCTGGCGGTCCCTCATGATGTTTTGTGCGGGCGAGGCAGTTTCGGCTGCCTCGCCCAATTCGCTGAAACGCGGCCGAAGCCGCGCCCCGTGCTCAACCACCCAGCTTCTGGCCAGGGGTGAAGGTCGGTGACGTTGCGCACCAACCAAGATGATCGCAGTAGCGCGGCGAGCTCAGAACAGCGAAGTGAATCACTGCTGCGATCGCCACCACACCTGCCGCGCCGAGAAACCCGACACGACGAGCGTCAATCACCATCCACATTTTATGCATATCGAACATTCTCCTTTCCTTGCGCCCAGGCTTCTGGAATTTCCTTCAGCCTGGAACATCCTTCAGAAGAAGCGCCAGTCGGGCGGAACCACTTGTCCGGTATAGACAAGCGGCCGCCACAACCAGACGAGGATATGCGCGCCCATGGAAGCGAAAACGGAGAAAGCCCATCCCTGGACCACCAAGTTGTGGACTTCCCTCGCTTGAGCTTCTGTCAAGCGCGTTCTTGTGTCGGCCATTAGTAAGCCTCCGACTTGGCCTTACGGCCATTACCGCGTCCACCCGCGCGGCAGGGACGGCAGAGGCGGAATTCCGCCCAAGCCTTCTTGTCATCGGATACGTACCCACAGCGGTGGCCGCGGTCCGTTCGCAGACAAGATTCGGAATGGCGAAGGGGCGTCATGCCATGACCTCCGCCAAAGTCTTTTGCACGCGCTCAGCCGTCACGCGCGGCTCCGCCGCTGCACGCGCGGCGCGTTCAACCTGTTCGCGTAGCCGTTTCGCCGCAGAAATGCGGAGCAGGAATGGCTCCTGCTCGACCCGTTCATCGAGTAGCGCCACCGCCGCCGCATCCCAGGGTTCCGCCGCACGTACCGGGGTTGGTTCAACCCGATCAAGATCAGTGCCAAGCGGCAGGATATGAAACAGCGCATCAAACAGCGCGTTGCAATATTCCTGGATGATATAGGTGGCGCCGGCATAGCCCATGAAAGGCGTGCCGGTGGCGCGGCGGATGATGGCGCCGGGGAAACTTGCCGGGATATACATGGCGCGGCTTTTGATCTCCGCCGCATACATCCGTTCATTATAGGAACCGAATAGCACCAAGGGCGGCGTCTTGCGCAACGCATCGCGCACCGCCGCATTATCGGGCTTCTGCCCTGCCTTGCGGGAGAAGGCGAAGGCGCAGGGAATGCCCATTTCATCATGTAGGAAGCGCTGCAGGCCACGCGCGTAAGTATCCGTCGCCACCACCGCAAAGGATGCGGAGGCGTAGAAATCCTGCGTCACACTACGCCACAAATCCCAAAGCGGCTTCACCGTGGTGTGCTTTTCACGTTCGATGAAGGGTTCCGGGTCCAGCCCGGTCAATTCACCAAGCTTGCGAAGGAAGTTCGTCGTCGCAAAAAGCCCGATAGGCGCTTGCAGATAGGGCCGTTCCAGTTCTTCACAAAGCTTGCGACCAAATTCGCGGTACATGCAGATATTCACATCCGCATCGGGCAGCTTCGCGATATCTTCCACATGGCTGCCCAGCGGGAAGACCAGGTTGATCTCGCAGCCAATGCCCTCCACCAGCCGGCGAATCTCGGCCAGGTCGGATGGCATGTTGAAGGTGCCATAGATGGGGCCGATGATGTTCACGCGCGGCTTTTCGCCTTCCTTGCGCGTGCGTGGTTTCGGCTTGCGGCCACGCGCCCCAAATTCAGTCCAAAGCCACATGATGGCGCGATCAGCGGCTTGCCACTGATCCTCATCAATCGTGCGACAGATGAAGCGCTGCAGGTTGCTGCCCTGCGGCGTCACACCACCGCCAATCATTTCGGCGATTGAACCCGTCACCACCACAGCGGGTAATTCAGCATCCTGCGTTGCGGCAGCGCGCTTCAAGGCGCCTTCGGTACCGTTCTGGGAGAGTGAATCCTCATCCAGTCCCGTCACCACAATCGGCAATTCATGCGGCGGCAGCGCATCCGTATAATGCAGCACGGCTGTCACGGGCAGGTTCTCGCAACCAACCGGCCCATCAATCACAACACGCAGGCCGCGCACCGCCGAGAAAGCGTAGATCGCCCCCCAGTAGCCGCCGGCGCGATCATGATCGAGAACAAGCATGCTCAGGTCCCCACCGCTTCTTCGGCCTTGGCCTTGGCGGCGCGCAGCTTGCGCTGACGTTCGCGAAAACCAGGGGGATCGCTTGGCTTGTCGCGGAAGCCATAGCCGGCGCCATCAGGTGTGCCGACACCTTCAAAGAAGGACACCATGCGCGAAAAACGTTCACGCCCATTGGTCTGCGCCGCGACTATGCCGGCCATGGAAGCCGCACCAGCAGGGCCAAAGAGCGGTCGGGCGGAAACCATATTGGTGAAATACAGCGCGGGCGTGCCCATTTCCTTGGCCTTCTGCACCAAGGGTGTTGTGCCAAGCGCCAGATCAGGCCGCGCTTCCTTCATCGCGGCAATGTCCTGTTCCAGACTCGCGCGATACTGCACATGGCAGCCATGCGCTTCGAGCCATTCACGATCCGCCGCGCTCCATTCCGTGCGCGGCGCGGCGGTCCCAACATAGGGTACTTCAGCACCCGCTTCGATCAGCAAGCGCGCCACCAGCAATTCCGAGCCTTCATAGCCGGAGACTGTAATGCGCGCCTTGACCGGATTGCCGGCGAGCGCGCCACGAATGGCAGGCAATGCACGCGCCTTGGCGGCTTCAATTTCGGAGGGCTTCACGCCCGCTGCGGCGCCAATGGCAGAAAGCCAGGCATCGGTGCCTTCAACACCCACGGGCGCGGAACCTACTACCGGCCTACCGGCAGCACGGAATTCGCGAAT
>JADCEX010000265.1 GCA_020249825.1 Roseomonas sp. | reverse complement strand
TCCACCCCCGCCGGCTGCATGACCACACCGACCGAAACCGACACATTGGTCATGAACATCATGGGCCGCCAGCCAATGTCATGCACGCGGCGAATGGCCTGGGCGGCGAAGCGCGGCACCACGCCGCAAATCAGCACATCCGCACCCGCGGCCTGAAGCTGCACGATCTGGCTATCAATCGTGGGATCGGTCGCTTCATTGGTGGCGGTCACCACCATGGAACGGAAGCGATCCTTCAGCACATCCAGCACGCCATGCAGGTAATCGCGCCCGAAATCATCATTCTGATAGAGCAGCGCAATCTTGGCATTGGGCCGCTGTTCCAGCACGTATTTGGTGTAGATCTGCGCTTCCACCCGGTAGCTGGGCTGCCAGCCCATGGTCCAGGGGAATTCGCGCGGATTGGCCCATTTATCGGCGCCGGTCGCCAAGAACAGATGCGGCACGCTGCGCTGATTGACGTAGCGATGCACCGCGCTGTTGGTTGGCGTGCCAAGCTGATTGAACAGGAAGGCCACGCGGTCCCGTTCCACCAGGCGGCGGGTTTGTTCCAGGGTGCGCGGCGGCTGATAGGCATCATCATAGACGGTGAATTTGATCCGCCTGCCGCCAACGCCGCCTGCATCATTCAGGCGCTTGAACATCGCTTCCAGGCAGCGCGAAATCACGGAATAGGATGAAACCGGCCCCGATAGCGCATTGGTACTGCCGATATGGATTTCGGTTGCGGTGACGCCAGGCGCCTCCTGCGCGGCGGCGATATTGGGTGCGGCCAGCGCGCCCGCGCTACCGGCCAGAAGAAGACGACGTGAAATGGTCATGGTGAATTCCTCTCCGCTTATTTTGGTTGTGGGTTTCCAGGCGATGAAAGCTTCGCCAAAAGGCGCCGCACCAAACCGGCGAAGCCCTCCGGCAGAAGAAACAGAAAAATGATCAGGATCATGCCATAGATCACGCCGGGCGCGGCGCGGCTGATGCTTTCGGCGATATTCGGCACAAACAGCACGAATAACCCGCCAAAGATTGATCCCAGGATGGAAGCGACCCCGCCCACCACCATGCCGACAAAAAACGTGATGGAGAGCAGGAAGGTGAAACTGTCGGGGGCCACGAATTCCACCGCCACGGCAGAAAGCGCGCCAGCAACACCAGTGATCATGGCGCTCACGGCAAAGGCGCCGGTCTTGAGTGCCGCGATATCCATGCCCATCGCCTCGGCCGCCGTGGGGTGATCACGCGTGGCCATCAGCGCACGGCCAATGCGCCCACGGATCAGATTCCAGGCGAGCAAAAAACAAATACCAGAGACGATCAGCACATTGAGATACATGAATTGATCGGCATTGAGCGGTAACACAGCGGTCAGCCAGCGCGGCGGATCGGGCTTCGTCAGGAACAGGCCCTGCACGCCGCCGGTCCAGGCTTCCAGCGCCTTATGCTTCAGCAATTGCGGCACCGCGACCGCGAGCGAAAATGTCACCAGCGCGAGATACAGCCCGCCCAAACGCAGCGCCGGCAGCCCGACCGCATAGCCGACCATGCCGCATATCGCCGCCGCAAAAGGCAGTGTCGCGTAAAAGGACCAATCCGCCTGCGCCATCAGGATGGAAGTGACATAAGCGCCAATCGCAAAAAACGCGCCATGGCCCAAAGATATCTGCCCATTATAGCCCGTGACGATGTTAAGCCCGAGCACCGCGAGCGCCATAATCACCGCCATGGTCAATTGGAACAGATGAAAGCTTTCCAGCACCCAAAGCGGCGCCATGGCGGCAACGAGGCCGAGCAGCACAAGAAGAAAACGTGCGGGTGAAAGGCTCATGCCGCTAGACCCGCGTGAACACGACACGGCCAAAAAGGCCTGAGGGTTTCAGCACCAGCACGCCAATGATGATCACCAGCGCGACCGTCAGCTTCAAATCCGTACCGACAATATAAGCGCCCGCCAGGTTTTCCAGCACACCCACCAGGAAGCCGCCCATCACCGCGCCGGGCGGATTATCTATCCCGCCCAGCAGCGCGCCGGCAAAGGCATAAAGCAGAATGCCCAGCATCATATTCGGATCGAGAAACACAATAGGCGCCACCATCATGCCGGCAACTGACCCAATCGCCGCCGCCAAGCCCCAGCCAAGCGCCAGCATGACATCCACACGAATACCCACCAGCCGTGCAGAGCGCGGGTTATAGGCCGCTGCCCGCATGGCAAGGCCAAGCGATGTCTTGGTGAAGAACAGATAGACCAGGATCAGCACCGCGAGTGTCACGACAACACTGCCAAGCTGATGCGATGAAAACAGCCCGCCCAGCATCGGCTTGCCGCCTTCAAAAGGTGAGGGGAACATCTGAATCGTATAGCCAAAGACCCAACCGGTCATATTGCCGATGATCAACAACATACCGATATAAACCCCAACATGGGTCAGGATCGGCGCATGTTGCACTGGGCGCATGATCAGCCGTTCCACCAGCGCGCCCATGACGAAAGAAACCACCAGCGTCCCGGCAAAGGCCACCCAATAGGGCAGGCCCGCCTGGATCATCGTCAGCGCAATGAAGGTGGAAAGCGTCGCCATTTCGCCTTGCGCGAAATTCACGTGATGCGTCGCCTGATAGATCATCACAATCGCCAGCGCGACCGAGGCATAAATGCCCCCGGTTGCAATGCCAGCCGTCAATTGCAGGAGAAAGGCTTCCATCCTTCAATATCCCAGATAAGAACGGCGAATGGCCTCATCCTGCCTGATCTCGGCAGCGGGCCCGGACATGACAATGCGGCCGGTCTCCAGCAGATAGGCGTGATCGGCCAAATCAAGCGCCAGATTAGCGTTTTGTTCCACCAGCAGAATGCCAACGCCGCTTTCTTCGCGAATACGGCGCAGGATGGCGAAGATATCCTGCACAATCAGCGGCGCGAGACCAAAGCTTGGCTCATCCAGCAACAAAAGCTTGGGCCGCAGCAACAGC
>JADCEX010000264.1 GCA_020249825.1 Roseomonas sp. | reverse complement strand
GTGAAGATCACGCCGCGCGCCTTTGGGCGGGATCGGCGCTACCCCATCACCAATGGCTTCACGGCGTTGATTTCATGAGCGCCGGTCTCGATCCTCAGCTTTTCGGTGGCGGCGATCTGATTGTCCGCATCATGGATTTGTCTGGTGGCAATGGCAGCGACCCGGTGGAAGAAATCCGTGGCTTTCTTTCCATTGAACACGCCAATGCCTTTGCGCGGCGCTATGTGCGGGATTCCGTGGAACGCTGCCGCGCGCCGGGCTTGGATGCCAAGGCCGTACTGGATGCCTGGTTTGCCTTTGGTGAGGATGCGGAAGTGGTTGGCGCTGCCGAAGCCGCCTGGGTGAGTGGCAGTGAATTGAAGGGCTTTGCCGAAACGCCCGTGCGTGATTCAGAAGAACGTAATTGGCGCATCCTCGATCCCCGTCGTGATGAGGATGCGGAGGATGAGGCATGAAGCTCCGTTTCGCCCCTTCGCCCACCGGGCTTTTGCATGTTGGCAATGCGCGTGTGGCACTCGCGAATTGGCTTTTGGCGCGTCGGCATGGTGGGCAATTCCTGCTGCGCTTGGATGATACGGATACCGAGCGTTCCCGCGCTGAATATGCCGAGGCGATTGAGGAAGATCTGACCTGGCTTGGCCTTCCCTGGGATGGGCTGGTGCGCCAGACGGATCGGCTGGATCGCTATGCGGAAGCGGCTGAGAAGCTCAAGGCCGCCGGCCGGCTTTATCCCTGCTTCGAAACCGAAGAGGAATTGGCCTATAAGCGCGAACGCCGCCGGCGTGAAGGCAAGCCGCCGCTTTACGATCGCGAAGCGCTGAAAATGACGCGCGAGCAATATGAAAAGGCGCTGTCCAATGGCAAACAGCCTTATTGGCGGTTTTTGCTGTCGTCCCGATCGGTTTCCTGGCAGGATCAGGTGCTGGGTGATCGCAGCGTGAAGCTTTCGGCGATTTCCGACCCCGTGCTGATCCGCGCGGATGGTTCGCCGCTTTATACCTTCACGTCTGTGGTGGATGATCTGGAAATGGGCATCACACATATTGTTCGTGGAGAGGATCACGTCACCAATACCGGCATTCAGATTGATATTTTTGAAGCCCTCGGCGGTAAACAAGGCGCGCTGGCCTTTGGCCATTTGCCGCTGCTGACGGATGCGGAAGGTGGCGCGCTGTCCAAACGTTTGGGTTCCATTTCGCTCCGGCATTTGCGCAAGGATGGCATCGAACCGGCGGCGCTTGTCGGGTATCTGGCCGCGCTTGGCACGTCCAATGATCCGGTGGCGGGGATGCCCGCTGACCTTGCGCCTTCCTATGACCTTGGGAAGGTCTCCCAATCTACCGCGCGCTTCGATCCGCGCCATATGCTGGCGCTGAACAGAAAGCTTTTGCATGGCATCAGCTTTGACGCGGTGAGGGATAGGCTGCCGGAAGGTGCGGATGAGGCGTTTTGGCTGGCGGTGCGCGGCAATCTCGATCTGCTGCGCGAAGCCCGGCCCTGGTTTGATGTGGTGCGCGGTTCCATCGTGCCGCCCGTTCTGGAAAACGAAGGTGATTTCCTGCGCGCTGCCCTCGCCGCCATGCCGGCGGAACCCTGGGATGGCAGCACTTGGGGCGCCTGGACCGGCGCGCTGAAGGAAAGCACTGGCCGCAAGGGCAAGGCGCTGTTCCTGCCGCTGCGCCTTGCGCTGACGGGCGAAGATCACGGCCCGGATATCGGCACCATCCTGCCGCTGATCGGGCGTGACCGCGCAGTGCTGCGCTTGAAGATTGCAGGAGGGGGTTGAGTTATGGCTGAACTTTTCCTGCATGATTTCGCGGCGCGGGCGAAACGCCGCTTTGAACCGCTCGATCCTGGTCATGTGAAGCTCTATGTCTGCGGACCCACGGTTTATGATCTGGCGCATCTCGGCAATGCACGGCCTGTGGTGGTGTTTGATGTGTTGGCGCGCTTGCTGCGCAGGCTCTATCCGCGCGTGACCTATGCGCGCAACATCACGGATATAGACGACAAGATCAATGCGCGCGCGCGCGAAAGTGGCGAACCGATTGCCGCCATCACCGCGCGCACGACTGCCGATTTCCACGCGGATATGGCGGCGCTGGGCGCCCTGCCGCCTGATGTGGAACCGCGCGCCACCAGCCATATCGCGGAAATGATCGCGCTGATTGAACGCCTGGTCGCCAATGGCCATGCCTATGCGGCGGATGGCCATGTGCTGTTTTCCGTGCCGTCCTTTGCCAATTACGGCAAATTCTCTGGCCGATCGCCGGATGAATTGCTCGCCGGCGCGCGGGTGGATGTCGCACCCTATAAGCGCGATGCGGGCGATTTCGTATTGTGGAAGCCAAGCGATGCCGAAACGCCTGGCTGGGAAAGCCCTTGGGGAAGGGGGCGACCCGGCTGGCATATTGAATGCTCTGCCATGTCTTGGAAGCATTTGGGCGAGAGTTTTGATATCCATGGCGGCGGGCAAGATCTGATTTTTCCGCATCATGAAAACGAAATCGCACAATCCGTCTGCGCTTTCCCCGGCACCGTCTTTGCCCGTTATTGGATGCATAACGGCATGCTGATGGTGGATGGGGAGAAGATGTCGAAATCCCTCGGCAATTTCCTCACCCTGCGCGATATTCTGAAGAAGGGCGCCTGGGCCGGTGAGGCGTTTCGCCTACTGCTGCTCCGCACCCATTACCGCCAATCGCTGGATTACACGGAAGCAGGTTTGAATGAAGCCAAGGCGGAGCTGGATGATCATTACGCCATGCTGGCGCGCGCCGGCGCAGCCGATGCGGATGATGACGCCGCGCGTATGGCGGAATGGGCGCTGGAACCGCTGCGTGATGATTTGAACACGCCATTGGCGCTGGCGCGGCTGCGAGACCTCCGCACCCTCGCCAACGCACTGACGGTGGGTGGCTCACCCAATGTCGTGCTGGAACGCATGGGCTTGCGGGACGCACCGGAGATTGGCGCGGTGGTTGCGGCCTTCCGCGAAGCAGCATCAGTGCTGGGTGTGGCGCAAAGCAGCCCTGCCCAATGGCTGCAAGGTGATGGCGATGATGCCGCCGCCATTGAAGCCGCCATCGCCGCGCGGCTTGCCGCCCGCCAGGCGAAGAACTGGGCCGAAGCTGATCGCATTCGCGATGAATTAAAGGCGCAGGGCATCATTCTGGAAGATGGCGCGGGCGGCACCACCTGGAAACGCGCTTGACCTTCCCCTTATGGCAAGCCGCAGCCTTTCTCGGTTGAACCAAAAACCGGGAGCCTCATCATGAAACGCATCGCCCTTTGCCTAACGCTCGCCACCCTTGCCCTGCCTGCCCTCGCGCAGCAGGGCCATCAAGGCCATGGCGCGCGCCCTAGCGCGAATGAACCGGCTTCAACGCGCGAATTCCGCGCTGCCAATGACAAGATGCATCGCGACATGAACATCCGCTTCACCGGCGATGCGGACCGAGATTTCGCCGCCGGCATGATCCCGCATCACCAGGGCGCGATAGACATGGCGCGCGTTGTGCTGCGCCACGGCAAGGACCCGGAAATGCGGCGCCTGGCAGAAAACATCATCGCCGCGCAGGAAGCCGAAATCACCCAATTACGGGCCTTCCTGGCGCGATGACGGGCGGGCGCGGGGAAGGGGGGGCGCCACTCACGCCGCCCCTGGGTGAAAGCCCGATCATCGTGTTGGTGCGCCCGCAAATGGCGCGCAATATCGGTAGCACCGCCCGCGCCATGGCCAATGGCGGCTTGTTTCATTTGCGTATCGTCGCCCCGCGCGATGGCTGGCCGCAGCCGGATGCTTTGCCGGCGGCTTCCGGCGCTGATCCCATCATCCATGCGGCGCAGGTTTTCGATACGCTCGATGCCGCCTTGGCGGATTGCCATCGCGTATTGGCCACCTGCCCGCGACCGCGCCATGTGGTGATGCCGGTACGCAATGCGCGGGCAGCGGCTGAGGATTTGCGCACCATCAATGCCAAGGGCCAGCGTGTGGCCGTGCTATTCGGCCCCGAACGCGCGGGCTTGGAAGCCGAGGATCTGGCGCGCGCCGACACGCTGGTGCGCTATCCGCTGAACCCTGAACACAACTCGCTCAACCTCGCCCAGGCCGTGATGATCCTGGCCTATGAATGGTGGATGGCCGCCGAGGCAACTCCGCCGCGCTACCTCATGACCAATGAAACCCATGTCGCGACCAAGGGCGAATTGGATATCTTCCTGGGCCGGCTGATCGCGGAATTGGATGCCTCGGGCTTCCTCGACAATCAGGAAAAGCGCCCCGGCATGGTGCGCAATCTGCGCCACTGGTTCCAGCGGGGCGAGGTGACGGAACAGGAACTCCGCACGCTGCATGGCGTGGTCACGGAATTGTCGCGTGGGCGCATGAAGCGCGGCCGCCCGCCGCGTGATGATGTGAAAGCGCCCTGGCTTGAGGAATAAAAAACCCGGCTGATTTTCACCAGCCGGGCTTCACTGAACCAAGCGCCAATCAGCGCTGCAAGGCTTGCACAATTTCCTGCGTGACCTTCTTCGCGTCGCCGAACAGCATCATGGTATTCGGGCGGAAGAACAACTCATTATCCACGCCGGCATAACCGCTTGCCATGCCGCGCTTGATGAAGAACACGGTCTTCGCGCGCTCCACATCCAGAATGGGCATGCCGTAAATCGCGGAGGATTTGTCGGTCTTCGCCGCCGGGTTGGTCACGTCATTCGCCCCGATCACAAAGGCCACATCGGCGTCGGCGAATTCGGCATTGATCTCCTCAAGCTCAAACACCTCATCATAAGGCACATTGGCTTCGGCCAGCAGCACGTTCATGTGGCCGGGCATGCGACCCGCGACAGGATGGATGGCGTATTTAATTTCAGCGCCTTCCTTCTTGAGGAGATCGGCCATTTCACGCAGCACCTGCTGCGCCTGCGCCACCGCCATGCCATAGCCAGGCACCACGATGATCTTCTGCGCATTCTTCATCATATAGGCCGCATCTTCCGGGCTACCGGCCTTGACCGGCGGGCGATCCGCCGCCGCGCCACCGGCCGCTGCCGTACCACCTTCAGACCCGAAGCCACCCAGCAGCACGTTGATGATGCTGCGGTTCATGCCCTTACACATGATGTAGGACAGGATGGCACCAGAAGCACCCACCAGCGCGCCGGTCACAATCAGCAGCAACTTGCCGATGGTGAAGCCAATGCCCGCCGCCGCCCAGCCGGAATAGCTGTTCAGCATGGAAACAACCACGGGCATGTCCGCGCCACCGATCGGGATGATC
>JADCEX010000263.1 GCA_020249825.1 Roseomonas sp. | reverse complement strand
GATACGCACCACGCTTTCCAAACCCTGAAGCTTAAGGCTCATCTTCCTTTTCCTATGCCGTAACAAGCCATCCTGCCCCGGCGTCCCACCGGGACAGGGTGGAAGCATGCCATGACGACTCCGGGGTCTTGCAAGCAAAATCTTTGTTATCAATGTAATAGCACTAGCGATCCGCGAGTGCTGCCAACCGCTTGACGTGCCGCGCGACGCAGCCTACATCGCTGGCACTCCTCTGGGGGGAGTGCTAACGACCGGGGCACCCTCGGTGACCGGTCAGGCTTCCCAGAGTGAGCCGTCATCAACCCGAGGCTCAGGAGAGGACCATATGGCCTTTCGTCCCCTACATGACCGCGTTCTCGTTCGCCGCGTTACCGCGGAAGAAAAGACCGCCGGTGGTATCATCATCCCCGACACCGCGAAGGAAAAGCCCCAGGAAGGCGAAGTCGTCGCCGTGGGTTCCGGCACCTTGAACGAAAAGGGCGATCTTCGTCCGCTCGACGTCAAGGCTGGCGACCGCATCCTGTTCGGCAAGTGGTCCGGCACCGAAGTGAAGCTGAATGGCGAGGAGCTCCTGATCATGAAGGAATCCGACGTCATGGGCATTCTCGCTGCCTGATCGCCGATTTTCCAATCAGAACCTGAAAAGGACACGCAAACATGGCTGCTAAGGACGTTAAGTTCGGCGCCCACGCGCGGGAGCGTATGCTCCGCGGTGTGGATATCCTGGCCGACGCTGTAAAGGTCACCCTCGGCCCCAAGGGCCGCAATGTCGTCATCGACAAAAGCTTCGGCGCGCCGCGCATCACCAAGGACGGTGTGACGGTTGCGAAGGAAATCGAACTGGCTGACAAGTTCGAAAACATGGGCGCGCAGATGGTGCGCGAAGTCGCCTCCAAGACCAATGACACGGCGGGCGATGGCACCACCACCGCGACCGTGCTGGCCCAGGCCATTGTGCGCGAAGGCGCCAAGGCGGTTGCCGCCGGCATGAACCCGATGGATCTGAAGCGCGGCATTGATAAGGCCGTGTCGAGCGTCGTCGCTGAACTGGAAGCCAAGACGAAGAAGATCACCACCTCTGCCGAAGTGGCGCAGGTGGGCACGCTTTCCGCCAATGGCGAATCCGAGATCGGCGAAATGATTGCCCAGGCCATGGAAAAGGTCGGCAATGAAGGCGTGATCACGGTTGAAGAAGCCAAGTCCATCCAGACCGAACTTGATGTCGTTGAAGGCATGCAGTTCGACCGCGGCTATGTCTCTCCGTATTTCATCACGAATGCGGAAAAGATGATCGCGGAAATGGACAACCCATACATCCTGATCTTCGAAAAGAAGCTGTCCCAGCTTCAGCCGATGCTGCCGCTGCTTGAAGCGGTTGTGCAGTCCGGCCGTCCGCTCGTGATCGTGGCGGAAGATGTGGAAGGCGAAGCGCTCGCGACCCTGGTCGTCAACAAGCTGCGCGGTGGCCTGAAGATCGCGGCCGTGAAGGCGCCTGGCTTTGGTGATCGTCGTAAGGCGATGCTGGAAGACATCGCGATCCTGACCGGTGGTGAAGTGATCAGCGAAGATCTTGGCATCAAGTTGGAAAGCGTCACGCTGGCGCAGCTTGGCCGCGCCAAGACCGTGCGGATCGAGAAGGAAAACACCACCATCGTTGATGGCGCTGGTGCGAAGGACCAGATCACTGGCCGTTGCGAGCAGATCAAGGCGCAGATCGAAGAAACCACTTCGGACTATGACCGTGAAAAGCTGCAGGAACGTCTGGCGAAGCTCGCCGGTGGCGTTGCCGTGATCCGCGTTGGTGGCTCCACCGAAGTGGAAGTGAAGGAGCGCAAGGACCGCGTTGATGACGCGCTGCATGCGACCCGCGCTGCCGTGCAGGAAGGCATCGTGCCGGGTGGTGGCGTGGCGCTGCTGCGCGCTTCGACCAACCTCGGCGGCCTCAAGGGTGCCAATAATGATGAGCAGGTGGGGATCGAAATCATCCGCCGCGCCATCCAGGCGCCCTTGAAGCAGATCGCTGAAAACGCCGGCAAGGACGGCGCCGTGATCGCGGGTGAAGTGCTGCGCGACAGCACCTATACCCACGGCTATGACGCGCAGAAGGACGAGTACAAGGATCTGGTTGCGGCCGGCATCATTGACCCGACCAAGGTTGTGCGCACGGCGCTGCAGGATGCGGCTTCTGTCGCTTCCTTGCTGATCACCACCGAAGCGATGGTGGCTGAGCGTCCGGAACCGAAGGGCCCGCCGGCTGGCGGCCCGCCGGGTGGCGGCATGGGCGGGATGGATTTCTGATCCATCGCGACCTACGCGAAAAATGGGGGCGGTCCTGCGGGGCCGCCCTTTTTCATTCAAGCGCCGATTGCCCCAAAAATAGACTGATGATTAAAATTTGATCGCTTGCGCTGCCCTTCTTGCGGGCGAAGTCAGCTCCTCATTGCCGTCAAGGGTGGCATGAAAGTTGCCTCCTGAAGATGCGTTTTGGGGGCTGCTACACTGTCCAATTCCATTCAAACTTCAACCTCTCAGCAATTGCTGCTGAATAACATCGTCCATAGCTACGGCTCGGCGCGCGCCGTTGATAATGTGACGCTTGAAGTGAAGGCTGGCGAATTGGTCGCCCTGCTTGGTCCCTCGGGCTGCGGCAAGACCACATTGCTGCGCATTGTCGCGGGCTTCATCCGTCAGGCATCCGGCCAAGTGGTGATCGGCGATCGCGCCGTGGATGATCTGCCGCCCAATCTGCGTGAAGTCGGCATTGTGTTCCAGAACTACGCGCTCTTTCCGCATATGACGGTCGCCGAGAATATTGCCTATGGCCTGGTAGCGCGCCGCGCGAGCAAGGCCGAACAGCGTGCTCGGGTCGCTGAGATGCTCAGCATTGTCCGCATGCAAGGCTTTGCGGATCGCAAGCCGCGGCAATTATCGGGCGGGCAGCAACAGCGCATCGCCCTGGCGCGGGCGCTGGCCGTACAGCCGCGCATCCTGCTGCTCGATGAACCCTTCGCCGCGCTGGACAAGAATTTGCGGCTGGATATGCAGATCGAAATCAAGCGGCTGCAACGCCAATTCGGCCTTACCGCCATTCTGGTCACGCATGACCAGGAAGAAGCCATGTCCATCGCTGATCGCATTGCGGTGATGAATGGCGGCGGGATCGAACAATTGGGTACGCCCGTTGCGATCTATGACGAACCCGCCACGCCCTTCGTCAATAGCTTCATCGGGTCGTCCAATATTCTTGAGGGCATCGTCGCAGATGGCGGGGTCAAGCTTGCCGTGGGCGCGACATTGCCCTGCAAGACACAGCACCTGCCGCAAGGCAAGCCGGTGCAGGTTTCCATCCGCCCCGAGCAATTGATGCTGGTGCGCGAAGCCGCGCCGGATCGCTTCCCCGTGACACTCACGCTCAGCCTGCCGATTGGCGGACAACTCATTCATGATGTCGCGGCTGCCAATGGCACCACGCTCAAGATCGCAACGGCGCGGCATCCGGGCGATACCTCCTCATTGCCTGGCATCTGGCATTGTGGGCTGACGCCGGAAGCCAAGCCTTCGATCTTTCCCCTTTCCACCCCGTAAACCTCCAGGAGAATTCCCATGGCTTCCAGACGCCTTTTTCTCGCCGGTATGGCCGGTGCGCTTGCCGCGCCCGGCATTGCGCGTGCTTCCGGTTCCATGACGGCCGCGATTTATCCCGGCACCTGGGATGAGGCCTATCGTGAGATCGTCGCGCCGCTCCTGCGCCAGCGCCATAATGTCAGTGTCGCCTTCGATCCGCTTTTTGCGGTGGACCAGGTGGCCAAGGTGCGCGCCGCGCGCGGTGTTGCCCCGTTTGATTGCTTCGTGCTGGACCCCGGGCCTGCGGCTGCGGCGCGTCAGGCCAATTTGTTTGAAGCGATTGATGCGCGGATGATCACCAATGCCGGCAAGCTGCCCGATGGCATGGTCAGCGCGGATTCGGTGACCGTGAATGCGCAGGTCGTGGGCATTTGCTACAATCCAAAGAAATTCCCCGAACCGCCGAAAAGCTGGGCGGATCTGTTCCGCTCCCCCTATGTGGAACGCCTTGGCCTCACGGGTTTTCAGACCACTTTCGGCACGGTTTCCCTGATTGAAATGGCCAAGGCCTTTGGCGGTTCCATCACCAATATCGAACCCATCTTCGCCAAGCTGCGAGAGGCGCTGCCCAAGGTTGCCGCTGTTTCCGCACCGGCCGCCCTGCCGGGACTGTTCCAGCAAGGCCAGATCGATATCATGTACACCAATACGAATAATGCCGCGACGCTGAAGGGCCGTGGCGTGGACATTGCCTTCGTGGCACCGAGTGAAGGCGCCATCACCTTCAATACCACCTTGCACATTGTCAGGGGCTCGGAAAATCGCGCCAATGCGCATCGCTATATTGATGTGGCGATTTCCGCCGAAGCGCAAAGCCGACTGCAATTGTCGCCTTTCAATATGATCCCGGTGAACAAGGATGTGCAGCTGAGCCCCAATCTGGACATCAAATCGCTTGATGAATTGTCCAAGATGGTTACGCATGATTGGAATGTGATCAACCCGCGCCGCGCTGCCTGGATTGATCGCTTCAATCGCGAGATCACGAAGTAAAGCCATGCGCAGAGCAGCGGTGGATTGGCGCCTGGCAGCGCCTTTGGGGATTGTCTACCTCGCACTTTTTGCGGCACCGCTGCTGTTGTTGCTTGGCATATCGCTTCATGCTGATCAGGATTTGCAGCAATGGGGCCTGGATAATTGGACCAAATTCTGGGGCGATGCCTTCTACCGCGGCGTTGTCTGGGATACGCTTCGGCTGGGCGTGGCGGCGGTGCTGGCGACATCGCTGTTTGCCTGGCCGCTTGCGGTTTTTTTCTGCAACGCGAGCCCCCGCACGCAGAAGATCCTGCTCTTCATCATCCTGCTGCCGCTGCTCACCTCAGTCGTCATTCGCACCTTCGCCTGGATTGTGATCCTGGCGCGGGAGGGTTTGGTCAATCAGGTCGTGCTGGCGCTTGGCCTCAGCGCCACGCCGCTCAGGCTGTTGCAGACGGAAACGGGGCTGATCCTTGCCCTGATGCAAATCGAAATGCCGCTGATGCTATTGCCGCTGATTTCCGTCATGCGCGGGCTTGATCCCAATTTGCTGGATGCGTCACGCGCGCTTGGGGCGGGCATGTGGCGAAGCTTCTTTCGCGTCATCCTCCCGCTCAGCCTGCCGGGCTGGATCGCGGGTGCCACGCTGGTTTTCGCTTCCGCCTGCACTGCCTTCATTTCGCAATCCGTCATTGGCGGGGCAAGGCTTGTTTATCTGCCATCGCTCATCTGGCAGCAGGCCATGGTGGTTTATGATTGGCCCTTCGCCGCAGTCTGTTCCGTCACGCTGCTGCTGACGGTGCTGGCCGGCATCATGATGCTGAATTGGCTCGGCCGCTATGCAAGGACCGATTGAATGAACCAGCGCCGCACCTTTTCGGATCAAAGCTTTTCCTATGTCTTTGGCGGCCTCACGCTGCTTGGCGTGCTGATCCTGGTCGGCCCGGTTTTCATTGTGCTGATCACAAGCTTCACCACCTCGGCCTCCTTGCGGTTTCCGCCGCCGGAATTGTCGTTGCGCTGGTATCAGGCCTTGTTCGATACAACGCGGTCTGCACATATCCATCGCGCGGCCGGCAATTCGCTTTGGGTGGCCAGCATGGCGACGCTGGCGGCGACTATTCTTGCCGTGCTCGCTGCGCTCGCCATTGGGCGTTCCCGTCGGCCGGCAGCACGCGCCCTGGAAGCAAGCTTTCTCTCACCGCTCATTCTGCCCTCGCTCGCTTATGGGCTCGCGACATTGATGTTTTTCTCATTGCTGGGGCTCCGCCCATCGCTCACGCATTTGATCGGCGGGCATTTGGTGGTGATCGCGCCCTTTGTTTTTCGCACCACCTTGGCGACTGTCACGCAATTGGAACCGGCGCTTTTGGAAAGCTCCGCCAGTTTGGGGGCAGGGCGCTTCATGACCTTCCGGCGCATCACGCTTCCCCTGATCGCACCCGGCATTTTCGCCGGCGCCTTTCTGGCTTTTGTGGCTTCCATGGATAATGTGCCGGTCTCGCTTTTCCTCTCCAGCGCGCGGACGGATATGCTGCCCATCCGCATGTGGGGCATGATGGAAAGCACGCTTGATGTGCGCGTCGCTGCGGTGTCTGGCGTGCTTATTCTGGCGATACTGGTGCTGATGTTCGTGATGGATCGGCTGACGGGCCTGACGCGGCGGATGAGTCTCTAAGCCACCCTACCTCAACAACACCCCATGCTGGCGCAAGAACCCGAGCAAGGGCAGCAGCGGCAGGCCCAAAATCGCCGGCTGATCGCCCTCAATCCGGTCAAATAATTGCGCGCCATGGCCTTCCAGCCGATAGGCGCCAACGGAAGAAAGCAAGGCCTCGCCCTCGGCGGCCAGATAGGCTTCCAGAAACGCGTCCGAAAAATCGCGCATGGTCAGCCGCGGCTTCGCCACATGCTGCCAGATGCGCTGCCCGCCACGATGGCAAACCAAGGCAGTCACCAATTCATGCCGGCGCCCGCGCAGGCGTTGCAGATGGGCGCGCGCTGCCGCCATATTGGGTGGCTTGTCGAACCAGGTGCCTTCACAGACCAGCAATTGATCGGCGCCAATCACCAGCTCATCGGGCGCGGACCGAGCCACAAATTCTGCCTTGGCATCGGCCAGGATCAGCGCGGCCTCATCCGCGGAAATCCCCTCGGCCTGCGCGGCTTCCTTGATCGCGGCCTCATCCACGCCAGCAACGCGGGTCTCAAACCGCAGCCCAGCGCCTTCCAGCACGGCCCGCCGCGCCTTGGATGCTGATGCAAGGATAAGGGCGGGCGCTGCCGCCTGGATCACTGCCGCGCTTCCGGGCGAAGCCCAAGCGCCGCTTCCTCACCGGCCGCTGCCGCCAGATAGGCCGCATAGGCGGTGGCATCACGCAAATCCTCGGTCATGCCAAGCCGTGTCATCACTGCCTTGACGGAAGGGGCGCGCAGCGCCGCGGTGAAGGCGGCTTCCAGCTTTTGGCGCTCGGCTGCCGGCATATTGGGCGGGCCGATCAGCCCGAAGGGCGCGGTTTCCGTCAGCCCATAGCCAAGCTCAACCAGGGTTGGCACATCGGGCCAGCGCGGATTGCGCTGTGGGGACCACAGGGTCAGCCAGCGCGCATCCCCCTGATCCACCGCCACATGCAGCCGCGCCCCGCCCGCCATGACATCAAGGTCACCCGCCATCAGCGCTTCCACGCCATCGGCAGCGCCGCGGAAGGGCAGATGCACAGCCTGAACGTTTTCCTTCACCATCAGCCGCGCCATGGTGACATGCCCGACCGAGCCCACCCCCGCGCTGCCATAGGAAAGCTGCCCGGGCTTTTGCCGAGCCTCATTGATGAATTCGCGCCAGCCGCCGGGGAACCGATCCGCCTTGGCAATGACGCCATAGGTGCCACCCGCCAGGCACATGATGGGCGTGGCATCGCGCCCCATGGTGAAATCAACGCCGCGTTCCACCAGGGCACGCAGGGTCACCACGGGAAACAGCATCACCACGGACCCATCCGGCGGCGCGCTGCGGAGTTGCGACAAAAGCCGAAGCCCCGTCCGGCTTGGCTTATTGTCGAGTCGAATCTCCTGCCCCAATGACTTGCTTGCGTATTTCGCTAAGGCACGCATCAGCTGATCGGTCGCGCCGCCTTCGGCAAAGGGCACCAATAGCGTCACGCCACGCTGCTGCGCCCGCGCGAGGTTTGGCGCGGCCATCAGCCCGGCACTCACCAAAAACAGGCGGCGCTTCATGGCATCTCGCTCGCGAGCCTGGCCAAAGCGGCGCGATAGCTTGTGTCAAACAGCGCATCCAGCCCAGGGTTCACCCCCTTGAGTCCGGCCGCGACACGCCCCGCCCAGCCGACATATTCAATGCGGCGCGCATGATTCCAATTCGCCGGCGGGCTATCGGCGATGGAGCGCAAATTCGCGATTTTATCAGCAAGTTTCAACTGCTTGGCCGCTTCGCTATGCTTGGGCGCCTGGCTGATCTGCAAGGCCTTCCGAATTTCCTTAGGCTTTTCTTTATCATCGGTCGCCTCTGCCACCAAGCCGGCAATCATGGGGCCGAAAACGGCGGTCAGATCAGCATCGGTGGTTTCGGTATCTTCCACCGTGTCGTGCAGCAGCCCGGCCAGGATGGCTTCCTCTGGCGCGCCATGTTCGGCCAGGATCGCGGCAACCTCAATCACATGGTTCACATAGGGCTCGGCAGCCGCGCCCTTCCGCACCTGCCCGGCATGGGCGCGGGCGGCGAAAAGGGCGGCGCGCAGGATCTGCGCGGAAAAATTTGCCTCCATGGCGTTTTCACTAGCGCCAAGCTGCAAAATGTAAATGGGGCAGGGGATGCATATCGGCCCAAAGCCTGATAAAGCGCCGGCATGTTCGATCATCGTCTCTCTCGCCGCGCCCTGCTCGCGGCCAGCCCCTTGCTTGCCGCCCCAGCCCTGGCGCAGGCGCCCTTTCCCAATCGGCCTATCCGTTTGGTGGTGGGCTTCACGCCTGGCGGTGCCACCGATATTTCGGCCCGCGCCTTTGCGCCCAAAATGGCGGAAGTGCTGGGCCAGCCGGTGATTGTGGAAAACCGCCCTGGCGCGGGCAGTAACCTTGCCACCGAAATCGTCGCCCGCAGCCCGGCCGATGGCTATACCATCCTGCTGGCAACGCTTGGCGCCTTGGTCATCAGCCCCATGGTGATGCGCCTGCCGATAGACCCGGCGCGGGATCTGGTGCCGATCTCAATCGCCGTTGACCTGTTCAATATCCTGACTGTCCCCGCCGAACGCCCCTGGCGCACCGCTGCCGATATCATCGCCGCCGCCAAGGCGCGGCCCGGAGAGCTTTCCTGGGGCCATAGCGGCATTGGCAGCGCGCCCCAATTGGCCGGCCTGTTATTCGCCAAAATGGCCGGGATTGAAACCATTGAGGTCTCCTATCGCGGCGGCGGTCTGGTTGCGACGGATTTGATTTCCGGCCGGCTGGATTACGGCTTCCCGACCTCGCCCTCGGTCAAGACGCATATCGAAGCGGGCCGACTGCGCGGGCTTGCGGTGCCAACCCTGCAACGGTCCCGGCTTTTGCCGGATATCCCAACGGTGGCGGAAACCGGCCTGCCCGGCTTCAACGTGCCATCCTGGTATGCGGTGGTAGCACCCCGCGGCACGCCGGAACCGGCGGTGGAACGGCTGGCACATGCCATGCGCATTGCCTTGGAAGACCCCGACGTGGTCGGCATCCTGAACCGCAATGGGCTGGAGGCCATGCCCTCCACCCCCGCGGAATTCGCCGCTGCCTGGGCCGCCGAGCGCACCAAATGGGAACCGATCATTCGCGAAAGCGGCATCAGGATCGAATAGCGGTGCGGGGCTTAAATGGCCTATAAGGCGGCAGAAAGGATTTTCTGCCCGTGAACGCCATGCCCCCCGATGCCACCCAGGCCCTGGAGATTGCCGCGCGCGCCGCGCGTGCCGCCACAAGTGCGCTGGCCGCAGCGCCACGCGCGGTGAAGGATCAGGCGCTGCTTTTGGCGGCGTCAGCCCTGCGTGAGCGTGAAGCGCAGATCATCGCCGCGAATGCGGAAGACATCGCGGCCGCACCTGGGCTTTCGCCAGCCTTTCGTGACCGGCTGCTGCTGGATGCCGCGCGCATCGAAGCCATGGCCAAGGGGCTTGAGGAAGTCGCCGCACTGCGCGATCCGGTTGGCCGTGTGCTCGCGGAATGGCAGCGCCCAAATGGGCTGCGTTTCCAGCGCGTGGCGCAGCCGCTTGGCGTGATCGGCATGATTTTCGAAAGCCGGCCCAATGTCACGGCGGATGCGGCTGCGCTTTGCCTCAAATCCGGCAATGCGGTGATTTTGCGCGGTGGGTCTGAAAGCTTGCGCAGCGCCACCGCCATTCATGCCTGCATGGTGCAAGGGCTGAAGCTGGCGGGCCTGCCGGAAGCCGCGGTGCAAGTGGCCCCCAGCGCTGACCGCGCCTTTGTCGGCGCCATGCTGCGCGCTTCAGGCTTGATTGATTTGATCATACCGCGCGGCGGCAAGGGCCTGGTCACGCGTGTGATGGAAGAAGCGCGCGTGCCCGTGCTGGCACATGCGGAAGGGCTTTGCCACACCTATATCCATGCCGGCGCGGATCACGCCATGGCGCGCGCCGTTTTGGCCAATGCCAAGATGCGCCGCACCGGCGTTTGTGGCGCCACTGAAACCCTGCTGATTGATGCCGCCATCGCGCCCGCGCTTTTGCCCGCGCTGATTGCGGATTTGCGCGCCCTTGGCTGCGATTTCCGCGCCGATGAGGCAGCGCGCGCCATCGTGCCGGGCCTCAAGCCCGCAACCGATGAAGACTACGCCACCGAATGGCTGGATGCGATCCTGTCGGTGAAAGTGGTGGCCGGCGTTGACGAAGCGCTGGCGCATATTCGCCGCTTCGGCAGTGAGCATACGGAAGCGATCATCACCGAAGATGCCAGGGCAGCGCAGCAATTTCTGGATGGCATTTCCTCGGCCGTTGGGCTTTGGAATGCTTCCACGCAATTCTGCGATGGCAGCGAATTCGGCTTTGGCGCGGAGATCGGTATCGCCACCGGCCGGCTGCATGCGCGCGGGCCTGTGGGGCTAGAGCAACTCTGCACCTATCGGTACAAGATTTTCGGCACGGGACAGGTGCGGCCGTGATGCTGCGGCGGCTTTTTGTCCCGCTGCTGATCAGCCTGGCAGTGGCGAGTGCTGCGCGTGCCGCCTGCCCCGATGATGCGGCGATTGCGCGCTTCGCCGGGCAGATCTTGCAGCGCCAATCACCGACACCTTTCGCGGCGCTATCACCCGCCGATGGGCGCTGCGTGCAGGACAAGCTTGTTGCGCTTTTCGCGCAACCCATGGGAGACACCGTCGGCTTCAAGCTTGGCCTGACCAACCCCGCCATCCAGCAACGCTTCGGCATAGATCATCCTATTCGCGGTTCGATTTTCCACGCCACCTTGCGCGCTTCCTCGGGCGCTGAGATCGAAGCACGCTTCGCCGCCGTGCCGGTGCTGGAAGCGGATATGCTGGTGCGTGTTTCGATGGGGGGCGTTGAGACAGCGCTGAATGACCACGCCGCGCTGATCCGCCATATTGATCAGGTCATTCCCTTCATTGAATTGCCCGATCTTGTCTATGCGCCGGATTATCGCCCAAGCCTTGGCGATCTGCTCGCCATCAATGTCGGCGCGCGGCTTGGCGTGCAAGGCCGCCCCATTGCAGTGACACCGAGCGCGGATTTCATCGCAGCCTTGGGGCGGATGAGCATTTCACTCCATCAGGATGGGCGGGAGGTTTCACGCGCACCCGGGGCCGCCATTCTGGGCCATCCCCTCCATGCCCTCGCCTGGATTGCGCGCGACTTGGCGCGAGAGGGGCGGCCCTTGCGCGCGGGGGACATCATCTCCTTGGGCTCATTCTCACCGCCGCAGCCGGTGGTGGCGGGCCAGGTCTGGACCGCGCGCTATGAGGGCTTGGATCAGGCGCAGGATGTGGTGGTGCGCTTCCGATAAGGCGGGCGTTTCGCTGAAGCGCAGTCCCCTGCTAGTGTGATTTTCTAATCTCTTGGCGATCAGGAAAGACCGGAAGCATGCCCGATACCGCCCCGCTCCATAGCGCAAGCGCACCGCTTTCCGTCGAACATTTTGACGTGCTGATGGTGGGCGCCGGCATTTCCGGCATTGGCGCGGCCTATCACCTCACCACCCAATGCCCGGACAAGCGCTTTGTTGTGCTGGAGAATGAGGAAAGCTTCGGCGGCACCTGGTGGACGCATAAATATCCCGGCATTCGTTCGGATAGCGACCTTCACACCTTCGGCTATCGCTTCAAGCCCTGGCGCGGTGCGCCGATCGCCACGGCCGAAGAAATCCTGCGCTATATGGGCGAAGTGATTGCCGAAAATGATCTGGCGCCGCACATCCGCTATCGGCATCACATCACGCATGCAAGCTGGGATAGCCAGACCAAGCTTTGGACCTTGGAAGTTCTGGACAAGACCAATGGCCTGCCGCGCCGTTTCACCTGCAATTTTCTCTATATGTGCCAGGGCTATTACCGGCAGCGTCAGGGCTATATGCCCGAATGGCCGAATATGGCGGCCTATCAGGGACAGTTGGTGCATTCTGAGGAATGGCCAGATGATTTGGACTATGCCGGCAAGCGCGTGCTGGTGATTGGGTCAGGCGCCAGTGCGGCCACCATCATTCCTGCCATGGCCGCCAAGGCCGCCCATGTTGTGATGCTGCAGCGTTCGCCGACCTATTTCCGTGTGGGTCGCAACGCGATTGAAATCGCCGAGGAATTGCGCACGCTTGGCATTTCGGAAGATTGGATTCACGAAATCACGCGCCGCAAAATCCTGTTCGAGCAAGCCAAATTCGCCCAAATGTCCTTCACGCAGCCAGAAAAGGTGAAGGAAGCGCTCTTGGAAGGCATTCGCGGCATTGTCGGGCAGGATTACGATATCGCGACCCATTTCACGCCACGCTATCGCCCCTGGCGGCAACGCGTGGCCTTTGTGCCCGATGGCGATCTGTTCCATGGCATTGCCCAGGGCAAGGCGAGTGTGGTGACGGATGAGATCGAAAGCTTCTCGGCAAAGGGTATTGTGACCAAATCCGGTCAGGAATTGGCAGCGGATATCATTGTCGCCGCGACCGGCTTTCACCTGAATGTGCTTGGCGATATCGCCTTTGAGATTGATGGCAAGCCGCTCGATTTTCATGAAACCGTGACCTATCGCGGCATGATGTTCACCGGCATTCCCAATATGGTTTGGGTCTTCGGCTATTTCCGCGCTTCCTGGACCTTGCGCGCTGATCTCGTGGGCGATTTCGTCTGCAGATTGCTGAAGCACATGGATGCCAAGGGCAAGGCGCAGGTTGAAGTGGCGCTGCGGGAAGAAGATCATAATATGCCGATCCTGCCCTGGATTGATCCGGAAAACTTCAATCCCGGCTATCTGATGCGAGGGTTGCATCTGCTGCCGCAACGCGGTGACAAGCCCGAATGGATGCATAATCAGGATTACTGGGCGGAGAAGGATGAATTCCCCAAAATAGACCTGAACGACGCGGCCTTCGTCTACAAGTAACCGGTGGCCGCGACATGGCAGGGCCTTTCACCTTGGCGCCCGATCTGACTATGCTTTCCGCATGATTCCAATCCGCTTTGGCGATGGCCGCCGGTGCCGCATCGGCCTTTTGGGCGGGTCCTTCAACCCGGCCCATGCCGGGCATCGCCATGTCGCGTTGAAGGCCATGCAGGCGCTGGGGCTGGATCAGGTTTGGCTCATGGTCTCGCCGGGCAATCCGCTGAAGCCCCGCGCGGGCATGGCGCCGCTGGCTGAGCGTCTGGCAAGTGCAAGGCGCATTGCCGATGGCAGGCGCGTGATCGCAACCGATATCGAAAAGGCGCTCGGCACGCGCTTCACGGCTGATACGCTGGCAAAGCTACGCCAGCGCTTTGCGCGTGCGGATTTCGTGTTTCTGATTGGCGCGGATAATCTGGTGCAATTGCCGCGCTGGAAATCCTGGCGTCGCATCGCCACTTCTACCCCATTGGCGGTGTTGCCGCGTCCCGGCTGGACAAGGCGCGCGCTTCGCGGTGCGGCGGCTTCGGTGCTACGCCGTCAGCGTTGCCGGCCCGGCGCGTTGCTTGCCGGCGCCAAGCGGGCTACGACACCGGCCAGATGGTGTTTCATTTCAGCGCGGGAACATGCTGCTTCCGCCACTGCAATCAGGGCAGCAGCCTTGCACCCGCGACAGACAGAGAGATAGGAGGCGGCCATAGCCCGCAAGCCCACCCCGGCTGAAGAAAGCCCAAAACGGCGCGCCACCGCCGAGCCAAAACCCAAAGCCGCGCCCAAGGCCAGCGCCAAGCCGAAGGCGGCTGGCGTGCCCAAGGCGAAAGCTGCGCCCAAAGCCGCTGCCGCCAAAGCGGCCTCTGCGAAGTCGGCGCCAAAGCCTACCGCCAAGGCCGCGCCAAAAACCGATGCCGCCAAGCCAGCGCCGAAGCGCGCCGCTGCAAAAACCACCGCCGCGAAACCCGCGCCCAAGGCACAGCGCCCCACCAAAGCGGCTGCTGCCGCAACGCCGGCGGCGCCGCGCCCCGCACGCGGCAGGCGCCGCGAAAAACTGGCACCCGACCGGCTGCAACTTCTTGTGGAAGCCGCGCAGAAAAGCCTGGAAGACGACAAGGCCGAGAATATCGTTGTTTTGGACGTAACCGGCCGCGCCGATTACACGGACCGCCTGATCATCGCGACCGGCCAGGTGGAGCGCCAATTGCAAGCCATGGCGACGCATTTGGATGAAGCGCTCGGCAAGGCCGGGCTGCATTTGAAGCGCGATGCCATCCAGGCCTCACCTGATTGGGTGCTGATTGATGCGGGCGATCTGGTGATTCATTTGTTCCGCCCCGATGCACGAGAGCTCTATCGGCTGGAGCGCATGTGGGGCCCGGAAAGCCCCTTGAAGACGGAGAATTCCGACGCCGCGCGGGATTAGGATTATCGCCATCGGGCGGATCAAGCCGGGGCCGGAGGCAGCGCTTTACGCCCATTACGCGGCGCGGCTGCGCCCGGCGCCGGAGCTGGTGGAAATCCCCGAAGCGCGCGGCAGCGATGCCGAAATCCGCCGGCGAGAAGGTGCCGCGATCCTCGCCGCCATTCCTGCTGGCGCCGTGCCGGTAGCCTTGGATCTTGGCGGCGCCATGCCCGATACCGAAAGCTTGGCCGCGCTGCTGACCCGCTGGGATGAGGCCGGGCGCGCGGCGTGTTTCATGATCGGCGGCGCGGAAGGGCTTGATCAGGCCGTGCAGGCGCGGGCGGAATATCGCCTCTCGCTCGGCCCGCTCACCTGGCCGCATTTCCTGGTGCGGGGCATGCTGGCGGAACAGCTTTACCGGGTGCAGGCGATCAGAACGGGGCATCCTTATCACCGTACTTGGCGGCCCTGATGCGGGTTCAAGTCAAAGCAAGAAGCGGATGGCGCGGGTTTCGTGCGTGACTGAAGATGCGCCCATGAACGATATGCCCGAATCCCTGGATGATACGCGCTTCGCCGCCCTGCTGGCGCGCGATGCCGTGCCGGCCTGTGGCGCCTTCCTCTACGCTGTCACTACCCAAGGGGTCTATTGCCGTCCCGGCTGCCCATCGCCGCCGCCGCTCCGCCGCAATACGCGCTTCTTCGCCGATAGCTCGGCGGCAGAGGATGCCGGTTTTCGCCCCTGCAAGCGCTGCGACCCGCGCGGTGATCGCGCGCGCCTGCAAGCGGAAGCGGTGCGCGCCGCCTGTGCCATGATCGAAGCCGCCGAAGGAATACCATCGCTGGCAAGCCTCGCCGCGCGCGCCGGCTATGCGCCGCATCATTTCCAAAGGATGTTTCGGGACATCACCGGTGTCACGCCGCGTTCCTATGCGGAGGGCGTGCGCGGGCAGCGCCTGTCAGCCGCTTTGGCCGAAGGCGCGCGTGTGGCGGAAGCGGTGGCGGGCGCAGGCTTCGGCAGCGAAAGCCGCGTTTATGAAAACACCGCGCGGCATTTGGGCATGCGCCCTGGCCGTGCGCGGCGCGGCGGCGCCGGAGAGGTTATTCGCATCGCCTGGGCAGAAAGCGCCTTTGGCCCGTTATTGCTTGGCGCGACGGATCAGGGTGTGTGCTTCCTTGGTTTTGGCGAGGCCCGCGATGCGCTGGAAGGCGATTTGCGCGCACGTTTCCCGCATGCGCGGATTGAAGCAGCACTTGATGAGATCAGCGATTTCGCCAAACGCGCCATCGCCTTCATCGCCGAACCGCGCGCTGCCTTGGACCTACCCTTGGATTTGCGCGGCACGATTTTCCAGCGCCGCGTCTGGGAAGCACTGCGCAGCATTCCGCTTGGCAGCACGACAAGCTATGGCGCCCTCGCCGCCGCCATGGGGGAACCCAAGGCAACGCGCGCGGTGGCGCGGGCTTGCGCGCAAAACCCGGTCTCACTCGCCGTGCCCTGCCATCGCGTGCTGGGCAAGGATGGCGATGTGACGGGCTATCGCTGGGGGGTGGCGCGCAAACGGGCTTTGTTGGCGGGAGAAAAGGGCGCGTGACGCATGCGCGCGGCTGACCCATCACGCCAAATTCACTTCTTGCTGGAAAACCCGCGAAACATCTCAAGCAACGCTACCACATCCCGCCCGCGATGACCGGTTGCCAATGCCTGCGCCATCAATTCACGCACAGCCGAAGTGGCCGGCGTTGGCTGGTGCAACGCCCTGCCGAATTCAATGGCCAGCGCCAGATCCTTCTCCCCCAATTCCATCTTGAAACCGGGATCGAAATCATTCTTGAGCGCCTTCGGAAAGCGCTTGGTGAAATGAAAGGAACGCCCACCGCTTTGGGACAGCACCTGATAGAGTGTTTCGGGCGCGACACCTGCCGCCTCACCCAGCGCAAAGGCCTCACAGGCAATCAGCACATTGCCCATGGACATCATATTATTTACCAGCTTCACCGCCTTGGCCGTGCCGATCGGCCCGGTATGGGACCAGGATTGCCCAAGGCTTTTCAGCACGGGCTCCGCGCGGCGGATATTGGCCGCATCACCGCCCACAATCAGCACCAATTCACCGCGGAGCGATTCCAGCGGCCCGCCACTGACAGGGCAATCCAGCACGGCAATGCCCTTGGCGGCGGCTGCGGCGGCGATCTCGCGCATCGTGTCGGGATCAAGGGTTGAAAGCTCAATGATCAGCGTGCCTTGCGCTGCCTGATCCACCAGGCCCCCCGGTGCAAGCCAGGCTGATCTTGCGGCGGCCGGATCGGGCAGGCTGGTCAGTACCACGGGGCGGCCGGCCAGCGCGGCTTCCACCGTGTCGACAACTGCAATTTGGCGTTCGGTCAATTCCTGACGGCGGGCGGGGCTTATATCATAACCAAGCACATCGAAACCCTGTTCGGTAAGGCGGGACGCCATATTCGCCCCCATCTGGCCCATGCCAAAAACGGCAATTCGTTCCTTCATTCACGCTCTCCGCCAAACTTCTCCCGCACGGTTAGAGCTTCGGGCAATTGGCCGCGACCGGCAAGCAAGCCCAGCTTTTGCCGAGCATGCTGCCAAACAAAAAAGCCGGCGCCCGAAGGCACCGGCTTTGCAGCAAAGGAAGATAAAACCTGATCAGCGGCTGTAGAATTCGACCACCAGATTGGGTTCCATCTGCACCGGATAGGGCACATCGGAAAGCTTCGGCGCGCGCAGGAACTTGCCCTTCATCGCGCGGTGATCGATTTCCAGATATTCCGGCACATCACGTTCAGTGCTCTGCGCGGAATCCAGCACGGCTGTCAGCTGCTTCGACTTTTCCTTCACCTCAATCACATCGCCATTCTTCACCGAATAGGACGGGATGTTGAGCCGCTTGCCATTCACCAGCACATGCCCGTGATTGACGAATTGGCGCGCGGCGAAGGGTGTGACGGCCAGCTTCATGCGATAGATCACCGCATCCAGGCGGCGTTCCAGCAATTCCACCAGATTCTCAGAGGTGTCGCCCTTACGGCGCACCGCTTCCTCGTAATACTTACGGAACTGCTTTTCGCCGATATTGCCGTAATAGCCCTTCAGCTTCTGCTTCGCCATCAGCTGCACGCCGAAATCGGTCGGCTTTTGCTTGCGGCGCTGGCCATGCTGACCGGGGCCATATTCGCGCTTGGCGACCGGCGATTTCGCCCGGCCCCAAAGGTTCACGCCAAGGCGGCGATTGATCTTGTATTTGCTTTCGGCGCGCTTCGTCATGCGCAAATCCCATCGCAGGCGCGATGGCCTTTCTTGCTATGCCCCAAGGGGCCTTGTTGTCCCGGTAGTCCCAGGCCGGCTGGCCAGGGCGGGCGCGGACCCCGAAGGCCCGTCCACATTCCCGGAAGGAGTGCGCGTGATATTCCGCGCCTCAGGGCTTGTCAAACCGGCCGCCCAGCCCCATCCCCGGAGGCATGAGCGCATCCAAAGAAGACATATTGGTGCTTGGCCTGACGGCCGGCGTGGTGGGCAGCCTGGTGGGCGGCCTGATGCTTTACGCGGGCCTTGCTTTGGTGGTGGCCGGGTCCCATGCCGGCTGGCTGCTCGCCTTGCCGGCGGCGCCCTTGGGCGGGGCGCTTGGCTATATCCTGGCCCGGCGCCTCACGGCGCGGTTGAAACCGTGAAATGCAAAACCGCAGCCCACGGGTTGCCCCGTACCGCGGATTGCCGATGCTAACCCTGACTTCAGGGGGAATCAGAAGCCTTCGCGTTCAATCCGCTTGCGCTCCACCTTGCGGGCGCGGCGCACAGCTTCCGCGGCTTCACGCGCGCGGCGCTCAGACGGCTTTTCGTAATGGCGGCGGATCTTCATTTCACGGAAGACCCCTTCACGCTGCAATTTCTTCTTGAGCGCCTTCAGCGCCTGATCAACATTGTTGTCACGAACGACGACTTGCACGCGGCACAACCCCCTTCATGGATCGCTGGTTCAAAGCAAAAGACGCGCAACCGGTTGCCCGGTGCCCGTCCACATGAAGGGCTTCTAGCACAGTGATTCGCCGCGCCGGAAGCCCCTTTCAAGCCTTTTTCAGGCCAATTATATAAAAAGCTCAATCGCGCTGCGGGAATGTCATGGCCATTCTGAAAATCGCCCGGCTGGGCCATCCCGTGCTGCTGCAACGGGCCGAAGCGGTGGCAGACCCCACCACGCCCGAGATGCGCCGCCTGGTCGCCGATATGGTGGAAACCCTGGAAGATATTGGCGGGCTTGGCCTTGCCGCACCGCAAGTTCATGTTTCCCTTAGGCTTTTTATCTGGCGCACGGCGGCGGGCGGGCATTCCGCCCTGTTCAACCCGGAAATCGCGCCGTTTGGCGATGAAACTGAGGAAGCCTGGGAAGGCTGCCTTTCCATCCCCGGGCTGCGTGGCGCCGTGCGCCGACCCGCGCGCATCAGGTTTCGCGGCCAGGATATCGCCGGCACGGAGATTGAAGGCGAAGCCGCCGGCATGGCCGCGCGCGTGATGCAGCACGAACATGACCATCTTGAAGGGGTGCTTTACCCGATGCGCATGACAGACTTGTCGCGACTTGGGTTTGTTGAGGAACTGGCCCGGTTCAACCCACCGAAGCCCATTGAAAATGAAAGACAAAAGCCATGATGGAAGCCGGACCGGATCGTGACGCGCGGGATGCCGCGCTGGACGCCATTTTGCCCCTGGTGCCGCTTTATGGCTGGCAGGGCAGCGCCATTCGCGAAGGGCTGAAGGATGCCGGCATGGCGCCCGAGGATGCCGAATGGATGTTCCCGCGCGGCGCCATTTCGGCGATTGAAGCCTGGATCGAGCTTGCCGATCGGCGCATGGAAGAAGCTGGCCTCGCTGCCGATATGGCGGGCATGCGCACCCATGAACGCGTGCGTTTCCTGATCAAGGCGCGGCTGGAAGCCGCCGAGCCGCACCGGGACGCACTGCGTGCCGCGCTTTCACTGCTGGCTTTGCCCTGGAATGCGCCGATTGCCGCGCGCAGCCTGGCGCGGAGCGTGAGCGCCATCTGGTATGCGGCGGGCGACAAATCCGCTGATTTTTCCTGGTATACTCGCCGCGCCACCCTGGCCGCGATCTACAGCGCTACCTTGGCCTTTTGGCTGAGCGGGCGCGGCCAGGGGCTGGATGCGGCGTTGGAATTCCTCGACAGGCGGCTGGCGGATCATGCCTGTTTCCAAAAGGGCCTGGCGCGCTTCAAGCCGCGCGCTGCCTGAAAACGCGCTTTGGTTCCCATCACGCGGGCAAGGCCCTATATGCCGATCAGGGGTCATATGCGGTGGCCGATTCGCCACCCTTTGACGAGGAGAGGATGAGTATCATGGGTTTGAAGCGCTTGCTGATGGCGGCAATGCTGCCGGTTCTGGTTGCCGGCCCCGTTCTGGCGAATACCTGCATGCGGCCTGAAGAAAGACAGGCGGCCGATACCTGGGCCATGAATAGTTACCTCAGGGTCATAGGCATGCAGTGCAAAATCGATCGCGAGCGCATGATCGATGCTTTTCAACCCCATAGAGGCGAACTCTCGGCGGCGGCCAATGTGATTCAAGGCTATTTCCGCCGCGCCTATGGTGGGGCTGGCCAGACCCGTTTCGATCAATACTACACCAATATTTCCCAGGATCATGCCACGGATGCATCACGCGCCGGGTCCTACTTCTGCCGCGATGCGGAAGTGATCTTGCGGCAGATCAGGGCGCTGCCGCCTGGGCAATTGGCCAAATTCTCTGTCAATCAGAACATCATTCAGCCGCTTAATGCGCCGGATTGTGGCGCCGGGGCCGCGCCGCGGCGCTGAGGCCGCCTGTTGCCCGCCCAATGACAGTGGAGAAGTCGTTGGCGTTCGCAGGAAAAAAGGTCTTGATCACGGGCGCCGGCCGGGATTTTGGCCGCACGCTTGCAATCAATTTTGCATGCCTTGGGGCCGACCTGCTGCTTTCCGCCCGCAAAATTGAGAGCGCCCGCGCGACCGAGACAATCGTGCGGAGCACGCTGCCGGCTACGAACATAGCGTGCTTCCCAATCGATCTCACTGATATGCGGCAACTTGCTGGAGCTCGGGCTCAGATCGAACGTTTTACGGACCGGATCGACATTCTCATCCACAATGCGGGCTTTTGGCTCGGGAATGATTTCGTCGATACTCCCGATGATGACATCGTCAGGGCGGTGGCATCAACCGCCACCGGCCCATTTATCCTCACCAAGCATCTCTTGCCGATGATCAAGCGTTCTTCGGCTGCCGATGTGGTATTCCTCAATGGCACAACCGCGTTGCGCAATAATCTGCGCGCGATCAACGAAGCGTTCAGCTCCGCGAAAGCCGCCCAAGCTTTATTTTCTGAGCGGCTGCGGCATCGCTTGCGGGAAAGCGGTGTACGCGTGCTGACGATCTATCCTCCGGACTTCCACAACACCTCCCCGCTTGATCCCACGGAGTGGGAGTATCGCCGCGACGCATTCGAAGACCGTACTCTGACCGCCAGAAACGTCTTCGACTGCATCCGCTTCGCATTGCTCCAGGATCGCATCTGCTCGATCGACGAGATCGTGCTCAGCAACAACAACGGCCGGAATATCGGCAATTAGATCTTCTGCGGGGCTTCACGCTGGGCGGTCCTTAGCGCCACCACACCGCAGCGCCGCGACCCAGATAAGATCAGCTGATCTCAATCTGCCGGTTCAAATGCGCCACCAAATCATCCGGCAGCTTCAGCCGATGAGCGAGGGCTTGCAGATAGGCCAGTTCAGCCGGCCGATCCGGGTCTATCGCAAGCCGCGATACCAGG
>JADCEX010000262.1 GCA_020249825.1 Roseomonas sp. | reverse complement strand
TCCTTGGCGGTCTCACGCGCGGTTTTGCCGAAATCCCGCGCGCGCGCGATCACCACCGGCATGCAGATATCAAGGCAGGTCACTTCTACACCATCAATCACATCAATGGCCTTGCCGGTCGGCATCAGTTTGCCAGTTGCTCCGCCCACCGCATCAGCGAAATTCAGCACAATGGGGGCAGCCGTGCCGGGCACGCCGGCAATCGCGGTATCGCCCTCATAATTCACGCGCTTGCCTGGCGTTTGCACCACGGCTTCGATCATCGCACCCGTATTCACGGCGCGGATCATCACGCGGGTTTCGCCGTCTTCGGCTGGCACCAGCCCGCTTTCAATCGCAAAAGGCCCAACGCCGGCCAGCATATTCCCGCAAGTCGGCCCCCAATCCACAAAGGCGCGATCCACGGAAACCTGCGCAAACAAATAATCCACCTGCTGCGCCTCACCCGCCGCCGCGCGGGAGACGATGCAAACCTTACTGGTGAGCGTCGTCGCCCCACCCAGCCCATCAATCTGCCTTGCATCCGGTGAACCCATGGCAGCGAGCAGCACCCGGCCTACGGCTTCCCGATCCTCGGGCAGATCATGGCGCAGGAAATAAGGGCCGCGGCTGGTGCCGCCGCGCATCAGCGTGCAGGGAATGGCTTTCTGCATAGTCTTATCCGTCAGCGTAAGGGCCAGGGGAGATCGAAGAAATGCTGCAATAGCCCCTGCGGGAAGTCCAGCGTCAGTAGTTGCGCCACCACAATCAGGCCAATGGTCGCGATGGACGTTAAAAATAATGTCATCCGCCAGGTGCAACCCGCGGCATAACGCAGGAAGGACAGGAAGAAGATCGTATTGGCAAGTAGGAAGCCAACCAAGGCGGAAAGCCCGACCAGCCCGATCACCCAACCGAGATGCGCCCAAAAACTACCATCCTCGGGCTTCGCCTTGGCTTCCGCATCATGGAATAGCGAACCGCCGACGCGGCCAAAATTCAGCCGCAACAATACGGGCACGCTGATCAGCAGCATGGCACCCGCAATCATCATCGGGAAGACCGCGCCCAGGAAGCTGTGGCGCATGGCGTCAACGAAAACCGCGGCGAAAAGCGCCACCGGGATCACGGCGAAAATCGCCTGAGGCTGGCGCTTGCCCGTATCCGTGCTGCCGCCATCTTCTTCCGTATCGGCCAGGCGGCGCTTGCGGATACCAAGCCCGGCAAATACCACGATCAGCGCGGCAATGATCATCACGCCCGGCCGTGTCAGGAAATCCCAGCCATAGAATTGCACGGCCTGGTACAAATAGGTTTCCATCGGCAGCGCCAGCACAAAGCCCACCACAAAGGGCGGGCGCGGCCAGCCGAAGCGGCGCATCAGCAAGCCGAGTAAGCCCACACCCAGCAGCAACAGCAAATCCGCCAATTCGCGATTATTGTTGAAGGCGCCGAAGCAAACCACCATCATCATGAAAGGCGCCAACAAGCCAAAGCGCACCGTGGTCAGCCGCGCAATCAGGGGCGATGTTGCGAAGCACAGCAAGGTGCCCATGACATTGGCAATCGCAAGAGACCAGATAATCGCATAGGTCAGATCAAGCCTGGAACCGACAAGCGCCGGCCCGGCTTCAATGCCAAGCAGCGTCATGCCACCCAGGAACACCGCCATGGACCCGGATGAAGGAATGCCGAAGAACAAGGTCGGCACCAAAGCGCCGCCTTCGCGCGCATTGTTTGATGCCTCCACGGCAATCACGCCGCGCACATCACCCTTGCCGAATTGGCCATTCTTTTCGGTTTGAATCGCATGACCATAGACAATCCAATCGGTGACGCTACCGCCAAGCCCAGGGATCGCGCCAAGCACGGACCCGATGGAAGAAGTCCGCAGCAGCAGCCACCAATGGCGCATGATATCGCGCACACCATCAAACCAACCACGGCCCAATTCTGCCGTGCGCGAAATCGTCCCACCACCGCGCGCCAGATCAATGATTTCCGGCAACGCGAAAATCGCCAGCACCAGCACGGGCAGTGGCAAGCCATCCGAAAGATAGATCAGCCCGAAATCCAGCCGATATTCCGCCGTGGCGGGCGCAGTGCCGACCGTGCCAAGCGCCAAACCCATGCCGCAAGCGATCAAGCCCTTGGCGAAGCTTTTGCCCGCCAGCACGCCCACCATGGAAAGCCCAAGCAGCGCCAGCATGAAAAGCTCTGCCGTGCCCAAAGCCAGAATCAAAGGCCGTGCAATAAGCACCGCGCCGGTCAAAATCACCGCGCCAATCAGGCCGCCAATCATGGAAGCCAGGAAGGATGCCGATAAGGCGCGCGCGGCTTCTCCTCGTCGGGCCATGGGGAAGCCATCCAGGATCGTCGCCTGGCTTGCGGATGATCCTGGTATGCCCATCAGGATGGAGCTGAATGTATCCGCCGTGGCCGCCACCGCAACCAGACCCACCAGCATGGCAAGGGCCGAGACCTGATCCAGCCCGTAAATGAAAGGCATCACCAGCGAAAGCCCGGCCAAGCCGCCGAGTGCCGGCAGCACGCCGATCGCGTAGCCAATCAAAACGCCAAGCGCCATATAGCCAAGGCGTTCGGGGCTAGCCAGCGCGGTCAACGCCATCAGCAGCGCGTCAAGCATGCAGCCTTACTCCTATCCCCGCGCTGCGCGTGGGTTGATCAGCCCAGGCGATGGTTGAAGCGGCGCAGCAACCATTCCTTGATCCATTCGCGCGTCGCTTCGCTGATCACCGTGCCGGCGGCATAGGCTTTCTCAGCGGCTTCGCCCACCACCTCATCATATTCGCCAATCACCGTACTGCGCTTTTCCTTGTATTCCGGATCGGCGAAGATGCGCGTGAAGGCGGTGCGATACAAATCCTGCACAGCGCGCGGTGTTTCACGCGGCACGACCACGAATTTCTGCGCGGCAAAACCCGCCACGAACAATGTCTGATAGGCATCCCAGGCCGGGCCGGAGGGGTCCCTGCCGGTGGCGGCCTTCAGGAATTCCGGAAAGGTCGGCAAATCCGGGAAATTCGGATCGCGCACAATATCGCCATTCGCATTCATGATGCCATAGGAAAACAGCGGCACGGCCTTGCCTTCGCGGACCAAAGGCAGAACCTGGCTCGTATAGGCTGATGATGTCTGGTAATCGATTGGCGTCTCACCGCGTTCAAAGGCCAGGCGCCCCTGGCCGCGACCCTGCATGCCAAAGACGATCTGCACATTCAGGTTCATGAGTTCAAAGGCCAGCGTCGGCACGATATCGAGCGAGGTCGGGCCCTGGCTACCGAAGCGTAAGCCCTGCGCCGCTTGCAGCCGGGCAAGGTCCCCCGGCCCGCGCACGCCCAATTCAGGGCGCACATACAAAACGCCGCCGGTCGGGCTCGCCATCAGCACACTCCAGGCGCGGTAATCATAACGCACGCGCGGATCACCCATCAGATACGGGAATTGCGTCGAGCCACTGGTGCCAAGGATCGTCAGCCCATCAGGCCGTGTGCGCTGGGCGAATTGATTGGCGCCATTGATGCTGCCGCCGCCCGTGATATTGCGGATCACGACGGTCGGGTTGCCCGGCATATGGCGTTGCAGCAGTGGCAGATGAAACCGCGCCCAGACATCCGAACCGCCACCCACCGCGAAGGGGATGATCCATTCAATGGTCCTGCCGGCCATATCCTGCGCCCGTGCGGCACCTGTTGCGGCCAAGCCAAGGCCAAGCCCGCCAAGGGCGCGGCGCGTGATTGTTAATTGTGAAGCTTTGGTCATGAATACCCTCCCCAGCTTGATTTTCACCCCCCTTAAAGCAGAAGCAGGGGCGATGGAACCAGGGAAATTGCGCGCTGCATTTGCCGCTTTCAGAACCGAGCCCCGCCTGTTACGGAATGCCATGCCTGTCTCCCACCGCACCATCGCCCCGGCCGAGGCCGATATTCGGCTTGATCGCTGGTTCCATCGGCACTACCCGAACCTGACCCAGGGCGCGCTGCAGAAAATGCTGCGCACCGGGCAAATCCGGCTGGATGGCGCGCGGGCCGAAGCGAATACGCGGCTCAAGCCCGGTCAGCAATTGCGCATCCCGCCCATGCCGGCGGAAGCTTCCAAGCCGCCCTCAGCCCGCCCGGTGTCAGACCGGGATGCGGCGGCGATTGAACGCATGGTGATCTACCGCGATGCGTCTGTGATCGCGATAGACAAGCCCCAGGGCCTGCCGGTGCAGGGCGGGCCGGGGATCATACGCCATGTGGATGGCATGCTGGATGCGCTGCGCTTTGGTTATGAAGAACGCCCGCGCCTGGTGCATCGGCTGGACAAGGACACATCGGGCGTTCTGATCCTGGGGCGCACCGCCGCCGCCGCGTCCCGCCTGGCCGCAGCCTTTCGTGGCCGCGATGCCGAGAAAACCTATTGGGCCGTGGTGATTGGCCGACCGCATCCGCTGGAAGGCCGCATTGACCTGCCACTCGCCAAACTCGGCGGGCAGCGCGGCGAACGTGTGGCAGGCGTCGCGGATGGCGAAGGCACGCGCGCCGTCACGCTTTATCGCGTGGTGGATTCCGCGCAGCGTCAGGCGGCGATGCTGGAACTGCGCCCGCTCACGGGCCGCACCCATCAGCTACGTGTGCATTGCGCCGAGGCTTTGCGTTGCCCAATCATGGGTGATGGCAAATATGGCTTGCAGGCCGCGCATCTGGAAGGCTTCGGCAATACGCTCCATCTGCATGCGAGGGCCTTGCGCCTGCCGCATCCGGAGGGTGGTATGCTGGAACTCGCCGCACCCTTGCCGGCGCATATGAAGGAAACCTTCGCCTTGCTCGGCTTTGATCGCCCGAAGACCGCGCCATGTCGGCATCTGCGCTGAAGCCCGCCCGGCGCTGGCCGCGCTATCTGGCAGGTGGCATTGCGCTGCTATTGCTGCTGCTGATCGGCAGCGTGTTTGCGCTACGCGCTGCCTTGGAATCCGGCCGCTTCACGCCGCGCATCAAGGCCGAGATCGAAGCCGCCACCGGCTATCGGGCGAGTATTGGCAGGATTGGCTTAGCACTCGGCCTGGTTCCCAAGCTGGAATTGCGCGATGTGACGCTGGGCGCGCCGGGCGCCGATAAGCCTGGATTGGAAGCGCCGCGCCTTGCCGCCACGGTATCGCTTCTCTCCCTGCTCTCTGGCGGCATTGAAGTGCCCAGTGTGGAGGCGGAGGGGATCAAGCTTCACCTGGACCCCGCGCTTTGGGCGCTGCCTGCCACCGAACGCCCCGCCAGGGATGCCCCCGCTACGTCGGCGGCGCCCCGGCAGGCCAGCGCCATGCCGCATATCGGGCGGGTCAGCCTGCGCGATGCCCATATCATTCTGGCTGGCGGGCGGGATATCGAAATCCCCGGCCTCACCATCCGCAATATCAGCGCCACCAGCGCCAGCGATCTGGCCGCCGAATGGCGCTTCAAGGGCATTGCCTTCACCCTTACCGGCACCGCCGGGCCATTATTCGGCTTTGCCCCCGGCACGCTGCCCCCGCTTGGCGCCCTAACGCTCAAGGCCGGCGCGGGTGATCTTGGCTGGCTACTGCCCGGCCTCAGGCTTGAAGCGCTGGAATTGGTCGCGCCCCCGGATGGCGAGGCGCGGCTGACCGGCGCCTTCACCCGCGCCGGCAGCACCGCCCGGCTTGAGGCAAATCTGGGCCCGGTCGGTAAGCTGCCTTATGGCTTCACCGGCCCATTGCCGATGGAAGCCCGGCTGACTTCCGGCGATGCCAGCGTGACACTCAGCGGCGCCGTGGCGCGCCCTCAGGCGCTGGCCGATGGGCAATTCGATCTGACCATGGATGTACCGGATGCGGCGGCGCTTGCCGGCTTTCCCGGCCTGCCCCGCGGCCTGAGGGGCACGGCGCGGCTGGAATGGCGCGACCCGCAATCCATCAGCCTGCCGCGCTTCCAACTGACCAGCCCCGCGCTGGCGGCCACCGCCGCGCTGACGCTTGGCCTGGCTGGGCGGCCCAATCTGACCGGGCAGATTGAATTCACGCGGCTTGATCTGGATGCGCTATCACCCGCGCCGGCACCTGCGCCAAGCCCAGCCCGCCCCGCCCCGGCGGCCCCGGCGGCGGGGGATGGCCGCATCATTCCTGACATTGCTTTGCCGGTTGCAGCGCTAAACGCGCTGGATGCAGAGCTGCGGCTTGCCATCAGCGGCGTCACCTCTCGCAACCTGCCGCAAGCGGCGTTACAAACCAATCTTCGCCTCAGCAACGGCGCGCTGACACTCGCCCCCTTCAACCTCACCATCCCGGCCGGGCGGATTGCTGGGCAGGTCACGGTGAATGCCGCGGCCAATCCCGCGCAATTTGGCCTCCGGCTCCGTTCCGACGGCGTGGGACTTGACCTTGCGGCGCTGAGTGGTGCGCTGGATGGGCTTGGGCTGCGCGGGCGGGGCGAGATTGCTGCTGATCTGCGTGGCGCCGGCGCCACCACCCGCGCCATTGCCGCGAGCCTTGATGGTGATTTGGGCCTGGCCTTGGTGAATGCCCGGCTGGAACAGGGCACGGCGATGGAGGCGCTGGGCGCCTTGCTCGCGCTGCTCTCGCCCGCGTCGCAAAGGCTGGGCGCGGTGGAACTCCGCTGCCTGGCCCTGGCCTTTGGGGCGACGCAGGGTGTGGCGCAAAGCCGGGCGCTTTTTATGGATAGCGCCATTGGCCAGATCAGCGGTCAGGCCGCGATCAATCTGCGCGATGAAAGCCTCAATGGCCGGCTTGATACCAATCTGCGCGTCTTGGGCGTTGGGCTGCGCGCACCGGTCAATCTGGGTGGGACACTGGCGGCGCCGCGCATTGGGGTTGCGGCCGGCGCGGCGCTTGGCCAAACCGCGATGGGCCTGCTGGGCGATACGCTTACCGGACGTATCGCGACGGAACCCTTGGGCAATCTGCTGGGCGGCGCGGGCCGCAATGCTGAGGCGGATTGCGCCGAGCCTTTGCGTATCGCGCGGCTTGGCGCGGATGGTGCCGCGCCCGCACCACGCGCCGCGCCGGAAGCGGCGCCGGAAGCACCGCGGCAAGGCACGCCTGCCTTGCCATCACCGGTGCAGGACATGCTGCGCGGCCTTGGGGGTATTCTGGGGGGTGGGCGGCGGTGAGTGGCGGGCGTTTCAGCCCTCCACATCCTCCAGCGAAAGTCCCAGCGCTTCCAGCCCTTCTTCCAGCATGTCGCCGAGCATTTCGATGCCAAGCAAATAGCCCGCCGGGTCACGCATATTGCGTTCTCGCGCCAGGTTGCGCGCTTCTTCCCAATCATCGGCGTCATAATCGCCGCGCCCAATCCAGGCGAGCGCGATCAGGGAAGCCTGCTCATCCTCATTCAATTCATTGATGAAGGCGCGCAAAGCATCCTCATCCATGTTTTCATCATCTTCGGCGTCGAGGCCTTCTTCATCCTCATCCGCGCGGGAGATCGCACCGCTTTCCTCACCTTCCTGCACGGCGCGCGCCGCATCCACAATGGCGGCCACCGATTCCAGGCTGATACCCAGATCGAATTCCTCATTATCATCATCACGTGCGGCCATGGCGCTTCTCCGGTCTCAACACCGTCACTCAAGCACAGGGGCGCGGGGCATTTCCAGCCCCGTGCGCCATCGCAAATCAGTGTGTGAAGCGCAGCGCGTGTTCAGCGTCGCGAAAGGTCCACCAGCCCCGCGAAACCTTCTTCCGTGCCGAAGGCCAGATGCGTGCCAGAATCACTCCATGCCAGTGCGGAAACCGCGGCACGCCCCGGGGCGGCCACGGGCACCACGCGCCCGCTGGCAACCTCAGCGATCAGCACCAGCCCGTCATCGAAGCCGGCGGCCACCACTTCCTGCTGCGGGTGGCAGGCAACGCGCGTACACAGCGCCTGATCCCCGCCAGCCAATTCGGTTGGTGCCTTGCCCATCGGCCCGCCGCCGAAAAACGGCCAAAGCACAATGCAATCCGCGCCCGATGTCGCCAGCCAGCGCCCCTTGGCGGTAAAGGCGATGGATTTGGTCTTCGCGGGATAGCCCGCCATGCGCATATGCTGGCCATCGGCCAAGCGCCAGCCATGCAAGGTGTTTTCCTGCATGGCGGTGACCACATGCGTGCCATCCGGGCTGATCTCAATGCCGATATGGCTGCCCTTCCATTCAAGCGAACGCGGCTTGTCTTCCTTCGCCGCTACAAACCAGAGCGAGGCGCCATTGTAATGGCTGGCCGCGATGCGCTTGCCCTTGGCGTCAAAAGCAATACCCGTGACCGATGTTGGATGCGCGAGTGATTTCAGCGCTGCCCCCGCGCCATCCAGCAAATGGACTGCCTTGCCCACCACGGCAGCGCGCAACCCGCTTTCATGCGCTGCGACATGTTCCACCCAGCGGCTGCCGTAACGCGCCAATTCAACCAAGATACCGTCCGCGCCCAAGCGCATCAGCCGCCCATCATCGCCGCCGGAAATCACGCCATCCTTGCCATCGGCGCAAAGCGATAGCACCGCGCCCTGATGCGCTTCATGCTGCGCCCAGGCTTCTTGCGGCTTGGCGATCAGCGCGCGATGCAAAACGCCATCGGTTGTGCCGAAGATGCAGGTCTTGCCTTCATGGCCAAAAGCAAGCCCCGCGACCCAGGCGCCGAGGTTTTGCGAAACGCCGCGGCTATCCAGCAAATATTCTGCACCGCTCATGCGCCGGGGGGGCTCCAGCGCGCGATTTCGGCATTGATCTTCGCCTCATCCTCACCAGCCTGGCAGGCTTCAAAACCGCGCCGCAACCAGGGGCGATTGAGATCGCGCCCGATGAAAACCAGTTTTGAGCGCCGCGGATCGCCTTCCTTCCAGGGGCCGATGAAATCGCCATCGGCAATCATATGCACCGCCTGGAAGGCGAAGCGGCGATCATCGCCTTCATAAGCCAGAATGCCCTTGGTGCGCAGCAAATCCTGCCCCTTGCTGGAAAGCACCTGCGTGATCCAGGCGTTGAAACGCTCAGGATCAATCGGGCGATCCACTTCGAAGGAAACGCTGTTCACTTCTGAATCATGTTCGTGATCATCCTCGCCCGAGAGGAATTCCGGTTCACGTTCCAGGATGCGCGAAAGGTTGAAGGCATCACGCCCGATCACGGCATTGATCGGCACATCGGATTTTGTGGCGCGGCGGATTTCGGCATAGGGGTTGATGGCGCGGATGCGCTTTTCCACTTCCGCTGCCTCAGCCTCACTCACCAGATCCATCTTGTTCAGCACAATGATATCGGCGAAGGCGATCTGTTCTTGCGCTTCGGTGGAATCCGTCAGGCGCGCGGGCAGATGCTTGGCATCAACCACGGTCACGATGGCATCCAGCTTCGTCGCGCGCTTCACATCATCATCAACGAAGAAGGTCTGCGCCACCGGGGCGGGGTCGGCCAATCCCGTGGTTTCCACGATAATGCCATCAAACTTATCGCGCCGCTTCATCAGCCCGCCCAGGATGCGGATCAGATCACCGCGTACCGTGCAGCAGATGCAGCCATTGTTCATTTCGAACACTTCTTCATCGGCATCCACGACCAGGTCGTTATCCACGCCCAATTCGCCGAATTCATTGATCACCACCGCGAATTTCTGGCCGTGATTTTCGGTCAGGATGCGGTTCAGCAGCGTGGTTTTGCCGGCACCAAGATAGCCGGTCAGCACGGTCACGGGCACGGGGGCGCGGGCGGTGTCGCTCACGTTTGTCTCTCCGTCAAAAGGATTTGGCCCCTATATGGGGCGAAGCCGGGCAGAGGTCACCCCGCCCAGCAGAGTTATCGTTTGGTCGCATTTTCCGAGTCGCCATGTTAGACCACATGGCTTGAAAATGCTCCGCTCAGGCCGCTTCCGCCGTAATCGCCTCAGCCAGGGTATTGATCAGCCGATCCACATGCGGCTTTTCGCAAATCAGCGGCGGCGACATGGCAATGATATCCGCCGTCACGCGGATCAGCACACCATCATCGAAGCAACGGCGGAAGACATCCAGCGCGCGTTGCGTCGGCCTGCCCGGGCGCGACGCCAATTCCACCGCACCAATCAGGCCGACATCGCGAATATCAATCACATTCGGCAGCCCCTTCAGCGAATGCACCGCATCCTGCCAATAGGGTTCCAGCGCACGCGCGCGGCCCGGCAAATCCTCGGCGCGATGCAGTTCCAGCGTGGCAATCGCCGCCGCCGCCGCCAAGGGATGGCCGGAATAGGTATAGCCATGGAAGAATTCGATCCCGGCGCTGGTACCGGTCACGATGGCATCATAAATCTCGTTCTTGACGGCGACCGCCCCCATGGGCACGGCGGCGTTCGTCAGCCCCTTGGCCATGGTCATGATGTCAGGCACCACGCCCAGGCGCTCCGCGCCGAAATTGGCGCCGAGCCGGCCAAAACCCGTGATGACCTCATCAAAAATCAGTAGAATGCCATGCTTGGTGCAGATATCGCGAAGGCGCTTGAGGTAGCCCACCGGCGGCACCAGCACGCCAGTTGAACCCGCCACCGGTTCCACCATGACGGCGGCAATGGTCTCCGCGCCATGCAAAGCCACAAGGTTTTCCAGCACATCGGCCAATTCGGCGCCACGCGGCGGCTCACCCCGGCAATAGCTGTTTTTCGCCGGCAAATGCGTATGCGGCAGATGGTCCACATAAGGCAGCAGCGCGCCGAATTGCTTGCGATTGGGGCCAATGCCGCCCACCGACATGCCGCCAAAGCCGACGCCATGATAGCCGCGTTCGCGCCCGATCAAGCGCACGCGGGAAGATTCACCGCGCGCCTTGTGATAGGCCAACGCAATCTTCAGCGCCGTATCAGCGGCTTCACTGCCGGAATTCGTGAAGAAAACCCGGTCCATACCCTCCGGCGTCATATCCGCCACGCGCGAAGCGGCTTCAAAGGCTATCGGGTGGCCAAGTTGGAAGGCGGGGGCGAAATCCATGATGGCCGCCTGCTTTTGGATGGCCTCCACAATCTCCCGCCGGCCATGCCCGGCATTACAGCACCATAGGCCAGAGGTACCGTCCAGAATCTCCCGCCCTTCCGGGGTGTAGTAATGCATGCCCTCAGCGCGCGCGAGCATGCGCGGGCGGTCCTTGAAATATTTATTGTCGGAATAGGGCATCCAGAACGCGTCCAGATTATTCGGGCGCGGCACATTGATCTCATTCATCGGGGTATCTCCGGGATTCACCTCAATAAACCCCCGCAAGCGCGCGGGGGCAAGCGGGAGATTGTTCAGCCCTGCCTCAACTCGGGGAAATCCTCCTCCCGATGCTCCCCCTCAGGCCTGATGCCGGCAGCGAAGCGCTTTTCCTCAAGCTGGCGAAGCTCCACCCGCCTGATCTTGCCGGAAATGGTTTTCGGCAATTCATGCACTTCAAGGCGCCGCACGCGCTTGAAGGGGGAAAGCCGCCCGCGCAGATGCTGGAAGATGGATAGCATGGTGGCGGCGTTGGCCTCGGCGCCCGGGGCCAGCGCGATGAAGGCCTTGGGCACCGCCATGCGCATGGCATCCGGCGCCGGCACCACGGCGGCTTCCGCCACCGCCTCATGCTCGATCAGCACGCTTTCGAGTTCAAAAGGCGAAATCCGGTAGTCGGAGGCTTTGAAGACATCATCGGCCCGCCCGACATAGGTCAGGTAGCCATCCTGATCGCGATTGGCGACATCGCCGGTGCGATAGAAAGCCTCGCCCGCCGGCAGGATGGCGCCATCATCGCCCTGATAGCCCATCATCAGCCCGGTCGGCGCGGGGTTCAGCGCAATGCAGACCTCCCCTTCCTCGGCGGGCTTATCATCGGGGTCGAGCAGCACAATCCGGTAGCCCGGCAGGGGCTTGCCCATGGAGCCTTCCTTCAAAGCCATGCCCGGCGGATTGCCGATCTGCGCCGTGGTTTCCGTCTGGCCGAAGAAGTCGCGGATGGTGAGGCCCCAGGCATCGCGCACCTGTTCGATGATTTCGGGATTGAGCGGTTCCCCCGCACCCCCAACTTCGCGGAGAGAGCCGCGGAAGGATTTCATGTCTTCCTGCACGAACATCCGCCAGACCGTGGGCGGGGCGCAGAGGCTGGTGACGCCATTGGCCGCAATCGCTTCCAGCATGCCGCGCGCATTGAAGCGCGGCTGATTGGCGATAAAGACCGTGGCCCCCGCATTCCAGGGCGCAAAAAGGCAGGACCAGGCATGCTTGGCCCAACCAGGCGAGGAAATATTCAAATGCACATCGCCAGGCCGAAGCCCCAGCACAAACATGGTGGAAAGATGCCCCACCGGATAGGATTGATGGCTATGCAGCACCAGCTTGGGCCGCGCCGTGGTGCCTGAGGTGAAGTAGAGCAGCAGCGGATCAGTCGCCCGCGTCGGCCCATCGGGCGTGAAGCTTTCGGCGGCTTCGTGCAGCGTTTCATAGCCAACCCAGCCCGGCGGGGTAGCACCGATGGCGATGCGTGTGACACCCGCTGCCAGCCCTTCAAATTTCGGCGCATCGGCCGCATTCGCCACCACGAAACGCGCGCGGCCTCTGGTAAAGCGGTCCTTCAAATCATCGCCCGCCAGCAGCGTGGTCGCGGGGATCACCACCGCGCCTAGTTTCATCGCCGCCAGCATCACTTCCCACAGCGGCACGACATTGCCGAGCATGAGCAGAATGCGGTCCCCGCGCTTCACGCCAAGCGCGCGCAGCCCATTGGCAACGCGGTTGGAGGCGGCGGAAAGCCCGGCAAAGCTTACCTCCGCCGCGCCATCGCCGATGATTTTCAGCGCCAATTGCTGGCCCTGCGCGCCTTTGGCCAATTCGGCATCGAACCAATCGAGTGCCCAGTTGAAATCACCAAGTTCCGGCCAGCGGAAATCGCGATAGGCAGTCGCGTAATCGCCGCGCTGCGCCAGCAGGAAATCCCGCGCGGCCTTGAAGGCGGAATGGTTCATGCCTTGATCCTCCCTGCCCCACCCTTTGGTGCGGCGTGTTCTTGTTTTCTGGCAAAGGCTAGACCGCCGCTATATGGCGCGACAAGTTGCCCGTTACTCCACCTTGATCCCTGTTGCCGCCACCACGCGCTGCCATTGCGGCACATCAGTCTCCAGCAAAGCCGCCAATTCAGCCGGGCCGGTCAGCAAGGGCGTGGTGCCGGCGGCGGCGAAGCGGGTGCGTACATCGGGCAGGTCTCGGATACTGCCGAGTGTTTCCGCCATGCGCGCGATAATGGCAGGCGGTGTCGCGCGCGGGGCGGCGATTGCATACCAGTTCAGTGCCACATAGCCAGGCACGGTTTCATTGATGGCGGGCGTATCCGGCAAGGCGGGCAGGCGCCTTGGCCCCGCCACACCCAGCAGGCGCGCCCGCCCGCCTTGCACATGCGCCAGGGTTTCCACCGTACTGGCAAACACCATGTCAATTTCGCCAGCGTAAAGCGCCGTCATCGCCGGGGCAGCGCCGCGATAGGACACATGGGTCAAATCCAGATTGGCGGCGAGCGCAAAGAGCGCGCCCGACAAATGATTGGAAGACCCAACCCCGCCGCTGCCATAGGTCAGTCGCCCAGGTGCGGCGCGCGCGGCCGCCAGCACATCCTGCAAGTTCTGATAAGGCGATGCGGCGCGCACCACCATGGCGGTTGGAATATCCGCAACCAGGCTCACGGGCGCCAAGGCGGTGCGCGGGTCCAGCCCTCTATTCGGGTAAAGCGCGGGGACGGAAGCAAGCGAGGCGCTGGTCAGCACAAAGGCAGTGCCATCGGGCGGCGCTTGCACCACGGTATGAATGCCGATGCTGCCGCCCGCTCCTGGGCGGTTTTCGATGATGAAGGGCTGACCCAGCCTTTCCTTCAAATGCTCCGCTAAAAGCCGCCCCACCAGATCAATCGGCCCGCCCGCACCAAAGGGGATGATGATGCGCACCGGCCGGTCCGGCCAGGCAGGCTGCGCTGTGGCGCGGGTGATGAAGGGCAGGGCGAGCGCTGCACCCAGCAGCGCCCGGCGCGAGGCAGTCTTCATGGCGGTTCTTCCTCCGCCAGCATTAAAGGCGGAAGCTTGGCGCTTGGGAATAAGGGCGCGCGATCAGACGCGCGGCAGATGCGGCGGGATCACCATGCCAAGGCGCAGAGGCACCGGCCAGACTTCCTCAATGACGCGGAGCTTGCGAAACCCCGCCGCCAGATAGCCCGGCAGCGCGCGCGGGTGATCGGCATTGCAGGTATTCACCGTGACCGCCGGCTGGCCCATCCGCCAGGCGGCATCCACCGCATGGCGCAGAAAGGCGGCGCCAAGTCCGGTGCCAATAGCCCAGGGCATCAGCCCGAAATAGGCAAGGTTCGTGGCCTGCCCGGCGCGATGATCCAGCTCATAAAACCCGGCCGGTTCGCCATCCCGCACCAGCACATGCACGCTGACCGAAGGATGACCCAGCAGGCCGGCCAATTCGGCATCGGAAGCGATGCGCCGCATCCACCAAAGCCAGGGTGCGCCCACCGTATCATAGAGGTAGCGATAGAAGGGCACCGAGCAATGCCGCATCCTTTCCACGCGCGCATCAGCGGGCAAGGCTGGGGCGGGGCTGGCGGGCGGCGCATCCATGCGCAGAAAGGTCACCTGTACCTTCAAACGCAATGTCGGTTCGGATTGCTGCATGCGGAAAGTGACTAGAGGTCCGATCGCCGCTGTCGAGTCCCGACAGCGGCGTGAATCGGCCCACCAAATATACGGCTAGTGGCGCGCTGGGGCTTTTTGGGCAGGCGATAAGTCAACATGACTCGCATCACTAGCGCAGAATCTGCGGGGATGGAAACCGCTGCCGGCGCATAAAAAACACGCGCCCCGGATAGGGCGCGTGCCTTGCTTCAAGTCGCTCTGGAAGCGATCAGTGCTTAACGTCAGCCCAGATCTTGCGCTTCACCGCATAGGTGAGGCCGGCAAGGATGGTCAGGAAGATGATGACCTTCACACCCATGGCGCGGCGCTTTTCAAGCTCCGGCTCCGCGGCCCATTGCAGGAAGGTGCTGACATCATGCGCCATCTGTTCAATGGTTGCCTTGGTGCCATCGGCATATTCAACCTGATCGGGGTTCAAGACCGGGCCCATGGCAATCTGATTGCCCGGGAAGTACTTGTTGAAGTGCATCCCATCCATCACGGTGACGCCGGGCGGCGGGTCCACATAACCGGTCAGCAGCGCAAACAGGTAATCCGCGCCACCAGCCCGTGCCTTGGTCATGACCGAAAGATCGGGCGGCAGGGCGCCATTATTGGCAGCGCGCGCGGCGGCATCATTCGGGAAGGGGCTGCGGAAGCGGTCCGCCGGGCGGCCGGGGCGTTCGAACATCTGGCCTTCATCATTCGGGCCATCCTTGATTTCGAATTGCGCCGCAATCGCCGCAACCTGCGCTTCGGTCAGCCCCAATTCGCGCAGATTGCGGTAGGAAACCAGGCGCAAGCCATGGCAGGCCGCGCAGACTTCCTTATAGACCTGAAAGCCACGCTGCGCGCTGGCGCGATCATAGGTGCCGAAAATCCCATCGAAGGAAAATTTCCGATCCGGGATGGGAATGGCCTCCCCCGCCGCATGGGCGGGGGCGGTTGCGAAAAGGCCAAGAGCCAGGGCGAGGGCCTTGAAGGAAAAACGAAGCATGATCAGGCCTTCTCCATCGGCTTGGCAGCCGCGCCCATGGGCAACGGCCCCCCGCCCAAAACGGGGCGGGATATACTTTCCGGCAGTGGCAATGGCCGCTCAAACTTCGCGAGCAGCGGCAGCACCACCAGGAAATAGGCGAAGTAATAGGCGGTGGAAATCTGCGCGATCAGCACATAGACGCCTTCCGCCGGCTTGGCGCCAACCCACAGCAGCACAAGGAAATTCACCGTCCAGAGCAGGAAGAAGGGGCGCGCCAGCGGCCGGAAGCGCATGGACCGCACCGGGGAACGATCAAGCCATGGCAGCACGAACCAGATCAGGATCGAACCGAACATGAGCAAGACGCCGCCAAGCTTGTCCGGCACGGCACGCAGGATGGCGTAATAGGGCAGGAAGTACCATTCCGGCACGATATGCGGCGGAGTCACCAGCGGATTGGCCGGGATGTAGTTGTCCGGATGGCCCAGCATATTGGGCACGAAGAAGACAAGCCCAGCAAAGACGATGAAATACGCCACAGGGCCCACGCTGTCCTTCGCCGTGTAATACGGGTGGAAGGGCAGGGTATCCTGCGGGCCCTTCGGCTCAACGCCCAGCGGGTTGTTCGACCCCGTGATGTGCAACGCGGCAACATGCAGGAAGACCACGCCCAGGATCACGAAGGGCAGCAGATAATGCAGGCTGAAAAAGCGATTGAGCGTGGGATTGTCCACGCTGAAGCCGCCCCAGAGCAATTCCACAATGAAGTTGCCCACCACTGGGAAGGCGCTGAACAGGTTGGTGATGACGGTGGCACCCCAGAAGGACATCTGGCCCCAGGGCAGAACATAGCCCATGAAGGCCGTTGCCATCATCAGCAGGAAGATCACCACGCCCAGGATCCACAGCAATTCGCGCGGCGCCTTGTAGGAACCGTAATACATGCCGCGGAAGATGTGGATATAGACCACGATGAAGAACATGCTGGCGCCGTTCATGTGAACATAGCGGATCAGCCAGCCGAAATTCACGTCGCGCATGATGCGTTCAACACTGTCGAAGGCAAGATTGGTATTCGCCACGTAGTGCATGGACAGGAAAATACCCGTCGCGATCATGATCATCAGCGTGACCATGGCGAGCGCGCCGAAATTCCAGAAATAGTTGAAATTTTTCGGCGTCGGGAAGGTGCCGTATTCCTTCTGCATCATGGTGAAAACGGGCAGGCGCTGGTCTATCCAGCGCACGACCGGATTCTTGAATTCGCTATTGTGCAACCCGATTGACATGTTTTTCTATCCTCAACCGATTCTGATCTTGGTGTCGGATGTGAAGGCGTATTGCGGAACGTCAAGGTTCCGAGGCGCCGGGCCCTTACGAATTCTGCCAGAGGTGTCGTAATGGCTGCCATGGCAGGGGCAGAACCAGCCGCCATATTCGCCGCGTGCATCGGTTGCCCTTTGGCCGGACGGGACGCAGCCCAGATGGGTGCAGATGCCAATCAGCACCAGCCATTGCTCCCGCTGGACGCGGGATTGGTCGGTCGCCGGGTCGGGCAGGGCGCTGGTCGGCACGGCGCGGGCTTCCTGGATTTCCTTGGCCGTGCGGCTGCGCACGAATACCGGTTTGCCGCGCCACATCACGGTCACCGCCTGGCCTTCCGCGATGGGCGCCAGATCCACATCCGTGGTTGCCAGTGCCAGCGTATCCTTCGCGGGCTGCAGGGAGGCGATGAAGGGCCACGCAATGGCGCCAACACCGACTGCCGCGAAAGCGCCGGTCACGAGTTTCAGAAAATCACGCCGCGGCGCGCCATCGGTCGCCGCATGAGCGGTATCAGCCATCCTCACCATCCCTTTACGACGGGGAACCCTCTTGCCGAGGGCCTCACTTCGCCGCACGATTTAGGCCCGCACCCCTTGGGTGCCAAGATCACAACGAAATGGCGGCGCCGAAGCACCGGCCCCGCCACTTGCGGGGTCTTATAGTAGGACGATTTGCAAGGTGTAAATGCGCCCCGTTGTAACTTTGGAAGGCCAACATGGAAAAAACCGCCGTCGGCCCTCAGGGCCATCCTTTTGTGGCCCCAGCCCGCGCCTGGTTTGAGGAATTGCGGGACCGGCTTTGCGCCGCCTTTGAAGCGATTGAGGATGATTTGGCCCAAGGCCCCCATACCGGCC
>JADCEX010000261.1 GCA_020249825.1 Roseomonas sp. | reverse complement strand
TGTCGTGCGGGTCAGGTTATGCGCATCGGCCCGCGTGGCGCCGATATCCGGCACGGCATTGCGACGATACAAAAGCCGCGCCGCTTCCAACACGCTTGGCACGGGGCGATAGGCAGAACGCGCCCAGGCATGCGCATCAATCGGCGTTGTTGGTGACGGTATCGTCGCCTGGGCGCGCGCAACAATCGCCCGTAACATTGCAGCATTGGCGACCATGACCGGCGCCACACCATGCCAAAACAGCGGCAGGTCTGGCGCGCGCTGTGGTGCGCCTGATGCGATCAAAATGGGAATGATCGGCACACCGCGGCTACCGGCGTGGAAATCATGCAAATCCATGGCGTAATTATCGGTCTGGCGCAGATCGGTAAGGTCAGGCTTCTGCGCGCCCATCTTGAATTCCAGGACAAAAACCGCGCGGTCCGTCAGCAGCATGGCATCCGCGCGTTTCTCCAGGCGCAACAAATCGCATTCCATGAAGATGTGCCAGTTGGGATCACCTTCAGCTAGGGCGTCTTGCAAAAGGGCAGCGCTCTGTTCCCAGGAATCACGCTGCTTCAATTCAAGCGCGCCGAAACGATCCGCCTGTTCATAGGCAAGACGCGTGGCGATCTCCGCCGGGCTTTGGCGGCGAAAATCGCCCAGGCTTTGCGCGAACCACGGCCTCATGCGCTTGCCTTGCGCGGCCAGGTGGCAATCAGCACACTCAGCATCATCAGCGCAAAGCCGATGGCGTGGATGGCAGTGAAGGCTTCCTGCAAGATCACCACGGCCACCAGCGCGGCGGTCGCGGGCAGGAAGGCGGTGAAAATGCCCGCCACACCGGCACCCACACGCTTCAAGCCCGCATACCAAAGCAGCAAGCAAAGCACACTGGCCGTCACGCTATGAAACACCAGCAACGCCGCAAGGCGCGGATCTGCCAGCGCGGCTATGCTGGCAATATCCGGCAAGGCAAAGGGTGCCAGCATCAATGCCGAAAAAATCTGCATCCAAAGGCTTGCCGTGATCACCCCAACACGGCCCACGATGCGCCGTGCCAGCAGCACGTAAAGCGCTTCGCCGATCACACCACCGAAGATCAGCAGATTGCCAAGAACAGACCCCGCAGCCCCCTCACCGCTGCGCGCAATGGTCATCGCCGCCATGCCAAAGGCCGCGAGGCTGACAGCGATCCATTGCGGCGGCGTCAGGCGTTCCCGCAACCAAAAGGCGCTGCCCAGAGCGACCACCGCGGGCAGGCTTGCCAAGACAAGCCCGCCTTCCAAGGCGGAGGTCAGGCGCAAGCCCGCCAGCAAGCCGGCATTATAGATCACCGTGCCGAATAACGCCTGCCAGGCTAGGTTGCGCATAACATCGCCATCAGGCCGTGGCGTTGCTTCCAACAGGCGCGCCAAGGGCCAGAGCAATGCCACCGCCAGAATGCAGCGCAGAAAAGCGATCATCGGAATGGGCAGCGCTTCCGCCAGCAGTTTCGCCACAGCAACATTGGCGCCGACCAGCGCCATGGAGGCCGCCAATTGCAAATACGCAATGCGCGGCGCGCCCGGCGTCACGCGCCCTCATCCGCCTGACGAAAGGGGGAAAGCGTCGCAAGCGCGGCCATTTCGCGTTCCATCGCAGGGCGTTCGCGTGCCAGGAAGTCACCCACCGCGCGGGATAACCCAGGATGCGCGATCCAATGCGCGGAATAGGTCGGCACGGGCAGATAGCCGCGTTGGATTTTGTGCTCACCCTGCGCGCCAGCTTCAACGCGCGGAATGCCATGCGCAATCGCGAAATCCATCGCCATGTAATAGCAAAGCTCAAAATGCAAAAAAGGCACATCCACAATGGCGCCCCAGTTGCGGCCATAAATCGCATCGCGCCCAATCAGATTAAGCGCGGCGGCGACGGGTTCCCCATCACGCTCCGCCACCATCAGCAGTACGCGATCACCAAGCCGCTCACCCAGCAGCGGCCAAAAAGCCCGCGTCAAATATGCGCTGCGGCCCCATTTCTTATCCGTGGTGGCGCGATAGAAACGATGAAAGGCCTGCCAATGGCGTGGCGTGATTTCTGCCCCGCGCAATATGCGCAGCGTCAGCCCCGCCGCCTGCACATCGCGCCTTTCGCGCTTCAGCGCCTTACGCTTGCGTGATGCCAGCGCACCCAGGAAATCATCAAAATCGCGATAGCCCGGATTAGCCCAATGGAATTGCGTGCCAAGCCGTTGCAACCATCCAGCATCGCCAAACGCACGCCATTCGGCTTCTGTGCAGAAGGTGGCGTGGACCGATGATGCGCCAATGCCCTTGCAAGCCTGCACCAGGGCGCCGGCCACAACATCCGGCCCAAAGCCCGCTTCGGGATGGAGCAAAAGCCGCGGACCAGGCACGGGGCTGAAGGGTACGGCCACTTGCAGCTTCGGGTAGTAATCACCGCCGGCGCGTTCCAGCGCATCCGCCCAGCCATGGTCAAAGACATATTCGCCCTGGGAATGGGATTTCGCATAGGCCGGCGCGCAAGCAAGCAGGCGCCCCGCGCCATCGCGCAAGGCAGCATGCTGCGGCAGCCAGCCGCGTTCCGCCACCGCACTGCCGCTTTCCTCCAGCGCTGAAAGAAAGGCGTGGCTCAGGAAGGGATTATCGCCACCCGCGCAGGCATCCCATTCATGCGACGGGATTTCGGCGATGGCGCGATGCAGGGTCAGTGTCAAAGGGGGCGGGTCATTGGGCATGGATCAATGGGATGGGTCTAGCACAGCAAGGGCAGCGGTTAAATCGACAACACCCATATGCTATGGCGCTTTCCCCAAGCCTCCGTACCGTGTCATCCTATTGTGCGATTCCATGATGGAAACCAACCCTTGCCGCCAGCAAGACCCGATGAACCAGCGCTTACCGAGCTTCATGACGTAACACTTGCGCCGGTGCGCTCTCCACAGGGGCCTTGGGGCAAGCATTTTTTGGGCGTTTTTGATCGCCATGGCCAGTTCCTTGACGGCTTTGCCCATCCCTGGTGCGGGGTTGATGCCATGCCAGCGGCGCCCATAGCGCCATATGCGGGAACCGCGATTTATGGCGGCCTTGCGATGCATCATGTCGGGCATTTTCTGCTGGAAGGCCTGTCTCGGCTATGGTGCCTGCAGCGTTATCCCGAACACCCGATCCTCTGGCACTGGATTGATCTGCCCATCCCACACCCGGATGATCGCGGCTGGCAAAAGGAATTGATCGGGCTTTTGGGTTTGGCGAAGCATCGCCACATCTTCCTGCGCCAGCCCCTGCGGGTGGAGCGTTTGCTCCTGCCCTCGCCGGGATTCCTTTCGGGCCAATTCATTCATGCTGTGCAAGCGGCTGCGCTCGGCTGCGTCTCCGGTCCTGAAACAGTTTCTGGAAAACGCGTCTGGCTTTCGCGCAGCGCCTTGCCCCATCAACTCGGACGTGTGGCGGGTGAAGACCAGGTCGAAGCGCTTCTTTCAGCGCAAGGCTGGACAATCCTCCATCCGGAACGCGAAAGCATGCGTCGCAGCGCAGAGATTTTCCATGAGGCCGAGGTAGTTTCGGGCTTCATCGGAACTGCCTTTCATCCGCTGCTGCTGCATGCGGCGCCCCGGGCGCGGTTGCGCCCGGTCATCCGCCCCGGCATTTCGCCTGATGATTACAGGATCGCCGCTGAAGCAAAGGGGCTCGATTTCGCCGCCATCGAAACCCCGATGACCGCCCTGGACCAAAGGGCGAGTTGGACCAATTTTCAGCTGGATGCGCCGGCGGATTTGGTGAGGATCCTCGCGGAAAGCTGAAAGCCCGTTTGAGATCACGCGATCTCAAACATCCCTTCCACTTCCACTGCCGCATCGCCGGGGAGTGATGGCACGCCAATGGTGGTCCGCGCATGGCGGCCAACATCACCAAACACTTCCACCGCAAGGTCAGAGGCGCCATTCATCACCAACGCGTGTTGGGTGAATTCAGCCGGCGC
>JADCEX010000260.1 GCA_020249825.1 Roseomonas sp. | reverse complement strand
GTTTTTCAGATTAATGCCCATGGCGCTTACCACCGCTTCGTCTTGACGTTGTGGACATGCAGATGTTCGCCGGCGGAAATATTCTTCACCGCTTTGCCGATATCGACGCCGTATTTGATGATGGTATCACCGGAAGCGATGGCGCGAATGGCAAGCTTATGCCCAATCGGAATATCCGACTTCGCGTTGAAGGTGATCATCTTGTCCTGATCCATGATCCAGCCATTCAGCGCCTGGCCGGATTTGATGCCTTCGACAACCACGACGCCGACGGAATCGCCTTCGTCATGCACACAGAAATGCACGGTCATGCCGGCATATCCTCCCTTTTTCATGATGCCGCGGAAAGCTAGGGCGCGGCCCCTTCCGGGTCAATTGCCCGCCCGGGGGTTAGAGCGGCAGCGCGGTGGTTGATTTCACGCATTCCATGGCGAAGCGCGATGTTACCTTGCGCAGGCTGGAAACCCGCGCCGTAAGCTTGCGGTAGAAGACATCATAGGCCGGCATGTCGGAGACAACGACGCGCAGCAGATAATCCACATCGCCGCCAAGGCGCCAGCATTCGACGATTTCCGGCATCTCCGCCACGGTTTTCGCAAAGCTTTCGATCCAGGTGGCGGAATGATCGCCAGTTTCGATGGCGACAAAAACCGAAATACCAAGACCGAGCTTTTCCGCATTCACCAAGGTGACGCGCCCGGTGATGATGCCGGTTTCCTCCATGCGGCGGATACGCTTCCAACATGGGGTTTGCGTTAGCCCGACCTCCTTCGCGATATCACCGAGCGAGAGCGAGGCATCGGCCTGGATCAGGCGGAGGATGGCAAGATCAGTGGCATCCAGATCATTGGGCTTGGACAAGTGGGGCTCCCGCTCGAAAAATCTGCATCACGCGTCAGGCATCAATAGCCGGATCAGGCCATCAAGCTGATCAAGATCGTTATAGCTGATTGTGACCTGCCCGCCCTTGCCGAAATGCTTGATGGCGACTTGCAAGCCAAGGCGTTCAAGCAATTGGCGCTCCAGCGCCAGCGTATCGGAATCCTTGGCATTGGTGCGCCGCGCTTCGGGATTTTTCGGCTGCGCCGCGGCCATGGCTTCCGCCTGACGCACAGAAAGGCCGCGCGTGAGGATTTGTGTGGCGAGCTTTTCCGGCTCCTCCGCCCCCAGCAGGGCGCGGGCATGCCCGGCGCTGAGGCGGCCGGCGCGCAGATGCTCGCGAATGGCAGGCGGCAGGTTGAGCAGGCGGAGCGTATTGGCGATGTGGCTGCGCGATTTGCCGACCGCGCGCGCCAGACTTTCCTGATTGAGGCCAAATTGATCGATCAGCCGCGCGAAGCCTTCCGCTTCTTCGATCGCGTTCAAGTCTTCGCGTTGAAGGTTTTCGACCAAGCCCGCCGCCATGGCCATGCGGTCATCAAAATCGCGAATGACAACGGGTACATCATGGAGTTTGGCGATCTGCGCCGCGCGCCAGCGGCGTTCGCCGCCGATGATTTGGTAGCGCCCCGCAGCACCTGGCTTCGGGCGCACGAGCAGTGGCTGTAAAATGCCGTATTCGGTGATAGAGGCAGCGAGTTCCTGAAGCGCCTGACGGTCCGGTTCCATACGCGGCTGAAAGGGGCCGGGCTCTATCATGGCAATCGGCAGGCTGCGCGGCGGGCCCACTTGGGGCGCGCTTGGTGGCGCCGGCGCATCGCCCATCAGGGCCGAGAGACCCATGCCGAGCCGGGCGGGCTTTTTCATTGGGCCGTTTCCTTTGGTTGCTTCTCGCGGCGGATCCATTCCTGCGCGAGTGCGACATAGGCTTCCGCACCCGCAGAGCGATGATCATAAACCAGCACGGGCAGGCCGTGGGATGGTGCCTCAGTAATGCGGATGTTACGAGGAATGACTGTTTCATAGACCTTGTCGCCAAAGAAGCCGCGCACGTCGGCAGCAACAAGTTCTGAAAGATTGTTGCGTTTATCGAACATAGTCAGAACGATGCCACCAAGCTTAAGGTTTGGGTTCAAACTTTTGCTGACGCGTTCAATGGTGCGTGTGATTTGGGAAACGCCCTCAAGCGCAAAAAATTCGCATTGCAGCGGCACCAAAACCTCATCCGCCGCGACCAGGGCATTAAGCGTGATCAGGCCGAGCGATGGCGGGCAATCAATGATGATGAGATCTTTGTCGGCCAGGACATCTCCGGCGGCTTCAAGAGAGTTCAGCAGGCGCCTTTCGCGGGCTTCGACATCGATCAATTCGATCTCTGCGCCCGCCAAATCCGCATCCGCCGGCAGCAGATCAAGTTGCGGAATGCGTGATGGCCTGATCAATTCCGCCAGGGGCGCGGCACCAACAAGTAGCGCATAGCTGCCCTGGCCCCTTTCCAGCCTCGGCAAGCCAAGGCCGGTTGAGGCATTACCCTGCGGGTCCAGGTCAATCAGCAGAACCTTGCGGGTGGTGGCGAGCGCAGTGGCGAGGTTGATCGCAGTCGTGGTCTTACCCACCCCGCCTTTTTGATTGGCGATGGCGATAATTTTCGGCCTGCCGTGGCTATGGTTGGACACGATGTATGTGGCTCAGGCGCAGGATGGTTGCTTCGGGATTGGTGATGCTTGGAAAGCGCTCACAGGTGAAGTGCCAGCCCTGGGCGGCTTCCGTCAACTCTTTCTCGCCAGTTTTGCCTTTTGGGAATACCGCGACGCCACCGGGGGCCAGAAACTTGTGAGCATAGGGCAGCAGAGTTGCCAGGGGGGCAAGCGCGCGGGCGGTGATAGCGGAAAGCGGCGGAAGCTTCGCGTTTTCTGCTCGGCAGGCATGCACGTTTACCATGGGCAGCTTCAGCTGGGCGCTTGCTTCGACCAGAAACGCGGCCTTGCGCTTGTCGGACTCAACCAAATGGATTTCGCGCTCGGGCTGCAGAATTGCCAAGACCAAGCCTGGCAAGCCAGCGCCAGAGCCAAGGTCAGCGATAGGTCCATCCTCCGGCAAAAGTGGCTGCAATTGCGCGCAATCAGCGATGTGGCGCTGATCGATTTCGGCGGCGGTTTCCCCCGAAATCAGATTGATCCGGGCATTCCAGCGCAGCAGCAGGCTACGAAAGGCTGCAAGCCGTTCAGTGGTTTCCGGGCGATGTTTCACGTGAAACGTTGAGCGTCGCGCCGCAGATGCACCGCAAGGGCCGCAAGGGCAGCGGGGGTGACGCCCTGAACGCGGCCGGCAGCGCCAAGGGTGGCGGGGCGCGCCGCCTTCAAGCGTTGGCGCATTTCGGCCGAAAGGCCATCAACAGCGTCAAAATCAAGCGACGCGGCGATTGCCGCCTTTTCTTCGCGCTCCAGAAGCCGCCGCTCGGCCTCCTGGCGGCGCAGATAAGGGGCGTAGAGCGCTTCCGCCTCCAATTGTATGCGGATGGCAGGGGGAACTTCGCGCAACCAGGGGAAGGCCGCTTCCACCCTCCCCATCTCCACCCCTGGCAAGGCGAGTACCTCAAGCACTGACCGTCGCCGGCCATCCTGGTTCACGGCGATACCAAGACTAGAAAGGGCGGCAGGTGTCGCGCCATCAACGGTGGCGCGCGCCAGGGCACCGTGAACAGTCGTGGCAAAGGCGCGATGCCGCGCAGCACGTTCTGCACCCACACAGCCCCATGCTATGCCGCGCTCCGTAAGCCTGAGCCCCGCATTATCGGCCCGAAGCGAAAGGCGATGCTCCGCACGCGCGGTCAGCATACGATAGGGTTCGGAAATGCCTTGTAGCGTCAAATCATCCACCAGAACCCCGATATAGGCTTCACTCCGCGTGAAGCTTGCATCGGGAATGCCGCCTGAAGCGCGGCGGGCAGCATTGATCCCGGCTATCAGCCCTTGGGCACCCGCTTCCTCATACCCCGTCGTGCCATTGATCTGCCCGGCCAGGAACAGGCGCGGTACCTGGCGCAATTCCAGCATCGGAGTGAGGGCGCGTGGGTCGATATGGTCATACTCAATGGCATAGCCTGGGCGTAGGATTCGGGCTCTGGCGAGCCCAGGGATGGAGGCCACCACCTGTTCCTGCACCGTTTCTGACAAGCTGGTGGAAATCCCGTTTGGATAGACTGTCGGGTCATCAAGCCCTTCAGGTTCCAGGAAAATCTGGTGCCTGTCGCGTTCGGCAAACCGCGCCACCTTGTCTTCTATGGAAGGGCAATAGCGCGGCCCAACACCCTGAATACGGCCACCATAGACGGCACTTGATTGGAGATTTTCGCGAATGATGGCGTGAGTCTCAGCCGTCGTCGCCGTAATGCCGCAGGTCACCTGGCGGTTGGTGATGCGCTCGGTCATCCAGGAAAGTGGCTCGGGCGGATCATCCCCCGGCTGGGCTTCCAAATCTGCCCAGTCAATGGTGCGACCATCCAGCCTAGGCGGCGTGCCGGTTTTGAGGCGGGCGAGCGGCAATCCCAAGCGCTCAAAAGCGAGCGCCAAGCCAAGCGCCGGTGCGTCTCCCACTCGGCCAGCTGGAAAGCGCTTTTCGCCGATATGGATTTCGCCGCGCAGGAATGTGCCGGTGGTGATGATCGCTGCCCCGCAGCGGATACGCTGGCCATCGGCGGTAATGATCGCGGCCAGTGCGCCAGCTTCATCAAGTTCCAGCCCCTCAGCCCCGCCAGCCATGATCGAAAGGCCGGGCTGGGCGCGCAGCAGCGCCTGCACAGCTTCGCGATAAAGCCGGCGGTCCGCCTGGGCGCGCGGCCCGCGCACCGCTGGCCCCTTCGACAGATTGAGCATCTTGACGTGAATGGCTGCCGCATCCGCCGCGCGCGCCATAATCCCATCCAGGGCGTCAATTTCGCGAACCAGATGCCCCTTCCCCACACCGCCAATGGCCGGGTTGCAGGACATTTCGCCAATGGTTTCAATCTTATGGGTAAGAAGCAGGGTGCGCGCGCCACAGCGCGCTGCGGCCGCCGCGGCTTCGCAGCCGGCATGGCCGCCACCCACTACCACCACATCAAAGGTCAAATCCGCGCTCGTCATGCGCCGCCTATATCAGCATTACTTCCCGATGCAGAAGTCCCGGAACACGATATCGAGAATTTCCTCGACACCGACCCGCCCCGTGAGGCGGCCAAGTGCGAATAACGCGGCGCGCAGCGCCTCCGCCGTCAATTCAGGAAGAGCAGCGCTCTCCGCGTCTCTCAAGAGAGCCGCAGCCTCCATGAGGGCCGCACGATGTCGCGGACGGGTCAGTTGATTACCTAGTCCGGCGCCAGTCAGGCGGAGTGCCTCCTTGGCCAGGTGATCGCGTAGGGCATCGAGCCCAGTACCTTCGCGGGCAGAGACGGCCATGGCTGGAAGCCCGCCGATCGCGGCTGGCTCAGACCCAAGGTCGCATTTATTGACCAGTACCAAACTACCCGGGCCTACCCAGCGCAGCGTTTCGGCATCCGGTGGCTGATCGGCAGCGAATACCGTGATTACAAGCTGCGCCTCCTGCGCGCGGCGCTCGGCGCGCTTGATCCCCTCGGCCTCAATCTCATCGTCCGCCTCTCTCAGCCCCGCCGTATCGGAAAGGGTCACCGCTACGCCGGCCAAATCAAGCCGTGCTTCCACAATATCCCGCGTCGTCCCCGCCCTGGCAGAGACGATGGCTGCCTCCCTACCGACCAAGGCGTTGAGAAGCGATGATTTTCCTGCATTTGGCGCGCCGATAATGGCGAAGACCAAACCCTCGCGCAGCAATTCGCCGCGTCGCGCATCTGCCAAATGCGCCTCGATTTCCGCACGCAACTCGCCCGCCCCGGCGCGGGCCTTGGCGTCCAGATCAGTCGGCAAACCATCCTCGGCGAATTCAATCGCCGCCTCCTGATGCGCCAGTAGCCGGGCTAGGCGCTCAGCCCAACCGCCATAAAGCTTGGCCAAGCCGCCATCTGCCTGATGCAGTGCCTGGCGCCGCTGCGCTGCGGTCTCGGCGGCGATTAGATCGGCGATGCCCTCGGCGGCGGTCAAATCCATCTTCCCGTGAAGGAAGGCACGGCGGGTGAATTCGCCAGGCTCCGCCTGGCGCAATCCTACCGCGGTGAGCGCTTCCATCACCCCGGCAATAACGCTCCGGCCACCATGCAAATGCACCTCAGCCGCATCTTCGCCGGTATAAGAAGCCGGCCCCGGAAACCAAAGCACCAGGGCGTGGTCGAGTGTTTCCCCATCCGGCGCGCGTAGCCGTCGCAGACTTGCGCGGCGTGCGGGCGGAAGGCCACCGGCCAGGCGCCTCACTGCCTCACCCGTGCCCGAACCCGACAAGCGCAACACCGCAACCGCGCCAGCCGCTGCGCCGCTTGCCAGGGCATAGATGGTATCCGCCGTGCTCACCTAGCGACTCGTTTCACGTGAAACACTCGACACGCGCTAACCCTTTGCGGGGGGGACGTCGCGTTCGGTCAGCATCAGACGCGTCACGCGACCCTTTTGGCGAAGATGCGTTTCCAGCACTTCATCAATATCGGATTTCGTTTCGATTTTATACCAAACTCCCTCGGGGTAAATCACCATGGCCGGGCCGAATTCGCAGCGATCCAAGCACCCGGCCATATTCACCCGCACCCCGGCCAGCCCCAATTCCTTGCCGCGTGCCTTCATATAATCGCGCAATGCCTCACTTCCGCGCGCCGCGCAGGACCCGCGCTTATGCCCCTCCAGACGCCGATTGCAGCACACGAACACATGCGCCTGAAAATACGGCGGCGGGTCTGAGGCAGCTTTCCCCTTCGCGTCCAGATCGCTCATACACACCCCCAATTGCTCAACCAAGTTTCCTTGGCGCCTAACCGGCCATTCGTCAAAACCGCGCCGCTTGACGCTACCCGGGCTTGGTGCCACTTCGCTTGCGCGTCATGCCGCAACTCTCTCTCCATACCCCCCTTGGTGAGGTCACCATCTCAGAAGATGGCGGCGCCATCGTTGCGCTTGATTGGGGCCGCGGTCGGGATCAGGACGCCACCCCCCTGCTGCGCGAAGCCTGCGACCAATTGCAAGACTATTTCGACGGCAAGCGGATGATTTTCAATCTCCCTCTCGCACCCGAAGGCTCCGACTTCCAAAAGCGCGTCTGGGCCGAGCTTTGCGCCATCCCACCCGGCGAAACCCGCAGCTACGCTGATATCGCCCGCACCATCGGTTCCGCTCCGCGCGCGGTCGGTGGGGCCAATGGAGCCAACCCCATTCCGCTATTCATCCCCTGCCATCGCGTCATCGCCGCCGATGGGTCCCTGGGCGGCTATTCCGGTGGCGATGGACCGGCTACAAAGCGCTATCTTTTGGATCTTGAAAGCCGAGCGCTTCTTCTCCCCCTCAACACCTGATGGATACCCCCATGAATCACGCCATCCGCATCCATGAAACTGGCGGCCCTGAAAAAATGGTCTGGGAAGAAGTACCCCTTCCCGCCCCCAAGCCAGGCGAAGCGCTGGTGCGGCATAAGGCTGTTGGCCTGAACTACATCGACGTCTATTTTCGCACCGGCCTCTACAAGGCACCCAGCATGCCGGCGATTATCGGCATGGAAGCCTCCGGCATTGTGGAAGCCATCGGTGAAGGCGTGACCGAGGTGAAGGTTGGTGACCGCGTCGCTTATGCCACCGGCCCAATCGGCGCCTATGCCGAAGCGCGCAGCATCAAGGCAGATCGCCTTGTGAAAATGCCGGATGCCATCACCTTCGAACAGGGTGCGGCGATGATGCTGCAAGGCATGACCGCAGCCTTCCTGATCAAGAAATGCTACGCCGCCAAGGCCGGTCAAACCGTCCTCATCCATGCGGCGGCTGGCGGTGTTGGCCTTATCCTCAGCCAATGGGCCAAGCATCTTGGCTGCACCGTGATTGGCGTCGTGAGCACGCCGGAAAAGGCTGCGCTCGTGAAGGATCATGGCGTGGACCACGCCTTGCTCACCAGCGATGACATTCCCGCTCGCGTGAAGGACATCACCAAAGGCGCCATGCTGCCCGTGGTGTATGACAGCGTCGGCAAGGATAGCTTCCTGACCTCACTCGATTGCCTGGCGCCCTATGGCCTGATGATTTCCTATGGCAATGCCTCTGGCCCCGTTGCCATTCCGGACCTTGGGATTCTGGCGGCCAAAGGCTCGCTCTATGTCACACGCCCCACGCTTGCGACCTATACGGCGCAGCGCGAGGATTTGGTGGCCCGTGCCAATGATTTGTTTGAGGTTGTGGCTTCCGGCGCTGTCAAGATTCGCGTCAACCAAAGCTACGCCCTGAAAGACGCTGCCTCTGCCCATATCGCGCTAGAAGCACGCAAGACCACGGGCAGCACCGTTCTTATCCCGTAATGTTTAGCCTGGGCTTCAGACCCGCAGCTGAAGCCCATCTCTACCCGACATGTAACGCCGCCAGCTTATCCTGCGGACGGACATAATAGACATAGCGATAAGCCTCCCGCATGCCGACGCTTCGCTGCGCCGCGCAGGACGCCTCATTATTGGAGGCGACCTGCGCCCATAACCATTCCGCCCCTTGGGCCATGGCCCAATGCGCCGCGGCACGCGTGATGCGCGACCCCAACCCTAGACGACGCTTCTCCGGCACCACTGCCAGATCGAAAAACCCAGCAAGCTTTCCATCGCTGACCACAGAAATGCACGCCACTGGCCTCCCAGCCTCATGAAGAACGACCCAGGCTGCCGGGACCAGCATCATCTCAACGGCGCGCACCTTCTCCGTACGCCGGGCCGGAACTTGATGCTCGGCCGTCGCCGTCACCGCCATCCAATCGGCATCAGGTGCTGATAAAAGACGTGATGCCTCATCGGCACGTGCAATACCGGCAATCGGCGCCAGGAAAATGATGGTCTCATCCCTGCTCACGTAACCCCTGCCAGCAAGCGAAGCCGCAAGCCCTGGTGGATCGAGAGGTGTTGAGCGAAAGCGCACCGGAAGCCCCTGCGCAGCGTAGCGTGCCTCGATGCGGTCAATACGTGCCTCGAGGTCAGGATCAACACTGGCAAGAAGTGAGCTCGCAGCATTGGCGCGCCCGGTGCCACCCAGGAAACTCCGCACCACGAAACCTCCATCATAGGCTACGCGCTGGGCTGGTACTGCAGTCAGACAGGCGCGTTCCAGGACAGTGACATCCGGGGCATTTTGAAGAGTCACGCTCAGACCTTGCCGATCACACCCGCGGCCGGATCCTCTGGCTCCGGGGCTGGCTTGGTCTCACGCCGCCTAGCATGCCATGCTTCCATCAATTGCAACACTGTCGCAGCAGTTTCTTCAATGCTGCGGCGGGTCACATCAATCACGGGCCAGCCCTGAGCGGTGCAAAGCCGGCGTGCCGCGATGATTTCCGCCTTCACCGCCTCAGGGTCAATATACTCTGTCGTGTCATGTCGTACGCCCTGGCCGCCAATAATCTTCAGGCGATGGCGCCGGATATCAATCAGGGCATTGGCCTCGATATAAAGCCCCACCACCGGGCAGGGCGGATCATTCAGAATCTCAGGCAGTGTCGCCCCTGGCACAATTGGCACATTGGCCGCTTTGATGCCGCGATTGGCCAGATAAAAGCAGGTTGGTGTCTTGCTGCTGCGTGAAACCCCAACCAACACAACATCGGCATTGCGAATGCCGACCGTCCCTTGCCCGTCATCATGCGACAGCACGTAATGCATTGCGTCAATGCGGCGAAAGTAATCCGCATCCATCACATGCTGTGCCGCGCGCTTTTCGCGGGCGCGCACCCCTGTCGCTTCCTGCAATAGCGCCATCACCGGATCGAGTGGCGATAGGCAGGTTACGCCCATGCGCTGGCAGGCTTCTTCCAGCACATGCCGCAAGCTCGAATCCACAAGCGTGTAAAGCACTGGCCCTGGTTCGTGCTGGATCCCCTCCAGCACCCGGTCCAATTGCAGGCGGGATCGAATCAGGCTCCAGCGGTGATCCACCACATGATGATCATCAAACCGCGCCAGCGTGGCCCGGGCGATGGATTGCAGCGTTTCCCCGGTGGAATCCGACACCAAGTGCAGATTGATTTGCCTGTGAACCATGGCGGGAGAATTCCGTGAGTCAATGTGGATAACGGGGGTGGTTTTTGCCACTGAGCCCGCCCTGGCGCATAATGAGGATGAAACACCCCCATCACGCAAGCCTGAATGCTTTTTCCGGCCCCTCCCCCATAACGGGCAGAAGCGCAAACTTCCACGACCACATCGGCCATCAGAGCAAAAGCCACCCCGGGAAAAATCTGTGGATGGAATTGGCAGCGCTTGCCTCCCCATGATCCACAGGCCCTATAATCACCCTCATCTTTCAGAATCTTAGATTCAATGCTTAGGTTCGGGGCATGGAAACGGAAAACGAGCCCAGCCGGGCCAAACCCTTTTTGCGCGTCTTGGCCGGAGAAGCCGTCTGGCCACCCCCTGTATGGCTCATGCGGCAGGCCGGGCGGTATTTGCCCGAATACCGCGCTACACGCGCCAAGGCAGGCGATTTCATCTCGCTTTGCACCACGCCCGATCTGGCGGCTGAGGTCACGCTGCAACCCATCCGGCGCTATGGCATGGATGCCGCCATCCTGTTTTCCGATATACTGATGGTGCCCTGGGCCTTGGGGCAGGGCCTTCGCTTCGCCGAGGGCGAAGGGCCCTTGCTCGACCCCATCCGCTCCGCCGAGGGCATAAGCGCGCTCAACCTGGATGGCGTGCTCGCGAAAGCCGCGCCGATTTTCGAGACCGTACGCCTGACCCGTGCGGGCCTCAATCAGGATCACCCCAAAACCGCCCTGATCGGCTTTGCGGGGTCACCCTTCACCGTTGCCTGCTACATGGTGGAAGGCCGCGGCAGTAAGGATTTTGCCGCCACGCGCGGCATGGCCTTCAGCGACCCTGCCAGCTTTGGCCGCCTGATCCGCATTCTGCAGGATGCCACCACCGAATATCTGGTAGCCCAGGTGGAAGCCGGCGCCGAAGCACTGATGCTGTTTGACACCTGGGCGGGCCTGCTGCCGCCAAGCCAATTTCGCCGTTGGGTGATTGAGCCCTCAGCCGCCATTGCGCGTGCCGTCCGCAAGCGCTGCCCCACCACCCCCATCATTGGCTTCCCGCGCCTGGCTGGGCCAATGCTGCCAGATTACGCCAGCCGCGCCGCGGTGGATGCAGTGGCCATGGATACCAGCATGGACCCGCGCTGGGCCGCTCAGGCGGTGCCCGCCACCATGCCGCTGCAAGGTAATCTCGACCCTCTGGCTTTGGTCGCCGGCGGGGGGGCCTTGGAAGCCGAGGCGCGCAGCATCCTCGCCGCCATGCGCGGCCGGCCTTTTATCTTCAATCTCGGTCACGGCATCATTCCGCCTACGCCGCCCGAACATGTCGCGCAATTGATGCGTATTATCCGGAGCAGTTGAGGTGCCTCAGTTAGCTTCCTCTGCCATGAAGGGTGGCTGTGGCTTCAGCCAAATCGCGTCCTTGATCTTGGCTTTGACGAAGGCCTCATGCGCTGCCAGCGCCTCGGCTGGTGGCGTTATCAGCAATGCGGCCCGCTCCACCCTCTCCACTTCCAGCGTCACCAAGCGTGGAGCGGATTTGGCCGCCAATTCCAGCCCAGGCTGTTTGCCGCCCATCATTTCCAAATAGACCTGCGCCAAAAGCTGACAGTCGAGAATAGCGTTGTGGTTGCCGCGCATCGAATTATCCACGCCAAGCCTGCGGCATAGCGCATCAAGATTATTTGGCATGCCCGGATAGCGCGTTTTCGCCATGGCCAGGCTGTCAATCATCCGGCTGCGATCCAACGCTTGGCGATTGCAGCGGAACAACTCCGCTTCCAGAAAGCCGAAATCGAAGGGCGCGTTATGCGCAATGATCTCCGAATCGCCCAAAAAGGCCAGCAAGGCATCAGCAATGTCCGCAAATTTCGGCTTGCCGGCGACATCGCCATTGGTGAAGCCATGGATGCGTGACGCCTCGGCTGGGATATCGCGTTCCGGGTCAATCAGGCTGTGAAATACCTCGCCCGTTGGCAGCAGATTCAACAATTCAACTGCCGCCACTTCAATCACGCGATCACCGGTCAGCGGATCAAGTCCTGTGGTTTCGGTGTCCAGCACAATCTGACGCATCAGGCAGCTCCGCTCAACCGATGCATCAGGCGCCTGATCGCTGCCACCGCAAAATGCCGCGACAACCCGCTATGGATCACCACATCCGCGCGCCGGCGCTTTTCCGCATCCGGCATTTGGCGCGCGCGAATGGCAGCCAGCCTCTCGTGCGTCATGCCTGGGCGCCGCATGACGCGCGCGGCCTGCACCGCCGCGGGCGCCGAGACTACAACAACTTCATCAACCCGCTTTTCGCCGCCAGTTTCCAAGAGCAACGGAATATCCAACACCACGAGCGATTTCCCCGCGCGCCGCGCTGCCGCCAGAAAGCGCCTTTCGGCATCGCGTACCAGCGGATGCACAATGCGCTCCAACTGCTTCAAGGCTGCGGGATTGCCGAGCACCGTCCGGCGCAAGGCTTCCCGATCCACCGCGCCGGCGCGCGTCGTGCCTGGGAAAGCGGCTTCAATCGGCCGCACTGCGCGCCCGCCCACCGCCTGCAATGCGTGCACCGCCTGATCGGCATCGAAAATCGGCACGCCATGCCGGCGAAAGGTCGCCGAGGCCGTGGATTTCCCCATACCGATCCCGCCCGTGAGGCCGATAATCTTCATGCGCCATCACGTTTTGGAATATCAGCCGCCACCACATCGCGCAAAGCCTGGTCCACCTGTGGCGCCACGCCGAACCAGGCCTCAAATCCTGGCCGCGCCTGATGCAGCAACATGCCAAGCCCATCCACGGCGACCAGGCCGCGCGCCCGCGCCGCCGCCAAAAGCCGGGTTTCGAGCGGCACATAGACAATATCTGCCACCACCGCGCTAGCCGGCATAGGCGCCAAATCCAATTCCAGCCCCGGCTGACCCTGCATGCCGAGCGAGGTGGTATTCACGAGCAAAGCCGCGTCTTCCAAGGGCGCCTTATCCGCAACCTCAATGGGCCCGCCAAGGTCCCGCGCCAGGGCTTCGGCCTTGGCGGCAGTACGGTTGACCAGCGTCACGCGCGGCGCACCGGCATCAAGCAAAGCCGCCGCAATGGCCCGCGCTGCACCACCTGCCCCCAAAAGCACCGCGGGGCCGGCATCCGCCCGCCAGCCGGGCGCAGCTTCGCGGATGCTTTCCAGAAAGCCGAAGCCATCCGTATTGGAGCCCTGAATCCGCCCATCGCGGAAAATCAGCGTATTCACCGCCCCGGCGCGCCGTGCGAAGGGCGCGACCTCATCGCAAATCTCAAAGGCCGCAAGCTTATGCGGAATGGTGACATTGGCGCCACGAAAGCCGAGATGCACCAGCGCGCGCACCGCCGCACCAAAGCGCTCCGGCGGCACCCCCAGGGGAATATAGGTCCCATCAATGCCATAGCGTTGCAGCCAGAACCCGTGCAGCCGTGGCGAGCGGGAATGGGTGACCGGATGGCCGAAAACCCCGGCGAGCCGGGCATGACCGGAAAGCAGCTTCATCCTGCCAGAAAGCACTGCCGGCCCCCGCAACGCAAGGCTTTACCCAACAACCTGCCGCAACCATTCCTGTAAATTGTAATACATCGTGACCCGACTGATCCGGCCATCCTTCAGGGCAAAAAACGCCCCGGCCGGCAGGGCATAGCGCTGGCCACGCGCCGGCGGCAGCCCGGCATCCTGCGCCAGATATTCGCCGTCCACCTGGAATTCAGCCGCGGCGCGGGCGCCATCAGCGCCGACCATGATCACGATATCGCGCAATTCTTCCCGGTAGCAGCGCGCCATTCGGTCCAAAAAGGCGGCGAAGGCCGGCTTGCCGTGCTCGGCGCCACCCTGGTTGATGTCATGCACCACATCATCAGCCAACAGGGCCAGCATGCCTGGCCAATCCCCGCGATTGAAGGCAGCCAGATAGACGCTGATGATATCTTGCGTGGCGTTCATGCTGGCTTTCCTTGCCCGGTCTCGGTCCCCTGCCTATAGAGCATCCCGCACGAGCCTTACGCCAGAGCACAGAACCGCCATGACCGCCAAGCCCCCCAGTTTTCAGGACATCATCCTGCGCCTGCATCGCTTTTG
>JADCEX010000026.1 GCA_020249825.1 Roseomonas sp. | reverse complement strand
CTGGGCAAGGCGTGGGAGCTGATGCAGACGGCGGTGAAGCCTTATCCTTCCTGCCGCTATGGCCATGCGAGTGTGGATGCCGCGCTGGCGCTGCGCGCTGAGCTTGGCCTGAAGGTTGAGGAAATCGAAAGTGTCACCATGGGCTTGCCGAATAAGGGCATGCTGCTGGTGGGCGCGCCGCGCGAGTACAAACAGAATCCGCAAAATATCGTGGATGGGCAGTTCAGCGGGCCCTTTGTGGTGGCCTGTGCCCTGGCACGCGGGCATTTCGGCTGGGATTCCTATGCCTGGTTGCAGGATAAGGATATTCGCGCGCTGATGCCGAAGATCTTGCCGGAAGAAGACGCCGATGTGCAGGCGGAATTCCCGACCTTCATGTCGGGCAAGCTGACCATCAAGGCGCGCGGGCAAAGCTTTGTGCGCCACATCAAGATCCCGAAGGGCGAGCCCGACAACTTCCTTACCGAGGCCGAGCTTCGCGCCAAATTCCATGGCCTGGCCGATGCGGTGCTAGGCGCTGAGCGCGCCAAGCAATTGGCCGATGCGGTGATTGGGCTTGACCAGGCGGGCGATGTGAATGCGCTGATGCGCCTTGGTGCCCCCCTTGTCGCGCAGCGCATGGCGGGCGAATAGGCGGCGTGACTTCTTGGCCTTGCGGCGTGGTTTCGCTGCAAGGCGTGAGGATGGGTGGCCGAGCGGTTTAAGGCACCGGTCTTGAAAACCGGCGTAGGTGCAAGCCTACCGTGGGTTCGAATCCCACCCCATCCGCCAGATTTCCGTCGCGAACTGGTCCTAGGCCCGAAAATGGCCCCTGTTCTTTTGAGGATTTCAAAGGAATTTGTGAAGGCGACTAAACGTCTCAGACCCCGAAAAGCCCCCAAATTGGTCTCAGAAGCCCTTTCGTCTCTTTTCGACTAAACCACACCAAAATTGGTTTAGTCGAAGAAAATCCCATTTCTTCAATGGCTTGTGATTTTGAGCGCTAGCCTGATTTCGTGACGGTTCTTTCGCCTGTCGAGAGGAAATGGGACTCAACCGGCAATGGGCGTAGGGGCGCGTGGCTCTGGAGAACTATCACGAAGGAGAAGACACTCGTCAGAGGCCCGAGCCAAGCGCGACGTGGGATTAAGTTGAGACCGTCAGGGGTGCAGGAAACAAAAAAAGAACATTCGATGTGACTGTATTCTGAATTTGCTGGCAAAATCCCGAAATCTAAATTTTAATGACCCCGCCTTCGTCACGAGAGGGCATGGCAATGTCCATTATCGCGGTGGAGGGGGTCGCAACGAGATGAAAATGAATCCGTCAGGAATGCGGGAATTGGGCCTCCAATGAACAGGTTCTCAATTGCGCTCCGCGATGGGATTCACGCCACCCTTGACGCCACAAAATCGGCAGTCAACGTCCGGACGCTGCGGATCGCAGTTACCGGGCTCAGCCGTGCGGGCAAGACTGTTTTCTTGGTCTCAATGATCAGTAATCTGATGGCCATGGGCCGTGGGGTAGCCGGCACCCGCCGAAATACGCTCCCAGAGCTTGCAAAATTGCTAGAAGGGGAAAACGGTGAAGGTTCCAGATTAATAGATGTTGAGATAGAGAACTCCGGCACGCAGGACTTCCCTCTCTTTGATTATGAAGGCCTTCGGGATCGGCTAGCAAAGGGTGCCAACGGTGTATGGCCGCCCGTAACTGATCGGCCTGCAATGATAACTCTGCGCCTGACGTTGCGTCGGCCATCCAAGCTCGGCCAGATCTCGGGCAATAAGATCCTACGGCTTGAGTTGCTCGATTATCCGGGTGAATGGCTTATGGATCTGCCTCTTCTGGAACAGTCATATGAAGCTTGGTCTGCGGAGACTTTGGCGGGCCTCCGCGAAGAACCTAGAAAAAAATTTGCAACCGACTTCCTCACATTCCTGCAAACACTTCAGCCAAGCGCGCCAGACTCAGATAAAACGGCCGAGCATGGCTTCGAACTTTATAAGGACGCACTGCTGAGAAGCCGACAAGAGGCTGGCCTACGGTGGCTGCAACCAGGGCGATTTTTGATGCCGGGGCCGGAGGGGGAAATTCCACTGATGAAGTTTTTCCCTTGGACGGGCGCCCCCTCACCGGTACGCGGCACACTCGGAGCGGTTCTTCGCGATCGATTTGATGCATACAAGAATTTGGTACGCACAAGTTTTTTCGAAAAGCATTTCAGCAGGTTCACTCGGCAGATTGTGCTAGTTGATATACTCGGAGCCTTATTCGCGGGGCGCACTGCGTTTGAGGATACCACCCGCGCTCTCCGCAGCATTGGCGAGAGCTATGCGCAACAGTTGGAGCGTGGATGGATAGCCGGGAGGAAAATAGATTCGGTAGCCTTCGCAGCGACAAAATCAGATCACGTGGATGATCTTCAACGCGAACATCTGAAGGAACTGCTCAAATATTACGTTGAAGCAGCCAAGGTACCCACGCGTGGGCGCGCCACATACCATGCTATTTCCGCAGTAAGATGTACTACAGATGTAGATGTTGTCGACACTGAAGGCCGTAAGCATCGAGCTGTCATGGGTCTACCGCTAGGACAGACCCGACTGCGCCCTTTCCGCGCGGGTACGGTGCCAGCACAAAAGGTTCCAGATTCCTACTGGTTAAATGCTTATTTCGTTATGCCACAACTCGCGCCTCCAGAATTTCCGGCTGGTGATGCTCATCCGATTGAGCATTTAAATCTTGATGGCTTGCTGGCTGATCTATTTAGGGGCGAGCTGTAATGGAAGGACCACGCTTCCTTGATGAACCCCCGCCACCGGTGGCTGTTCCCCCAGTGGACGCGCCTATCAGCCAACACAACAAAAGGCACGATGCATCCTCCGACACAACGATAGCGCCATCGGCCCTTGAACCAAATGACTTTGAGGGACCCCGATTTCTTGATGAACAGCCAAAGGCCATCAGAGGTAACGCGTCAAGTAATTCATCGATGTCGGAAGACCCTGACCGAGTCATGGCGCCGCGTGGCTGGATTGAGGGAGTGGTAGGTAGAGAAGGCGCCATAAGACACAATGATCCTGCCCCACTCAAGGTTCTGCCGCCCGAGCGACCAGCGCTTATTGTCGGTGCTATTGCGCTCTTAATTTTGCTTGTTGGAGTGGCGGGATTACAGCTAGTAAATTTTGTTGCTGATCAGTTTGAAAGAGCTACCTGGCTTGGCTTTGCTTCTATAGCAATTTTAACCCCAGCGATTGTGGTTCTTTCATGGTCTTTCCAGCGCGAATGGCGCGGCTACGCTATTCTCAGACGAATTGAAGCGGTGCGCCGCGGTCTTTCTGGCCAGGATGTAGAGGTTGCACGTCGGCAAGCCGAGAACTGGTTATCCGCCATAGGGGCTCCCGAGAATACCTTAAGTGTGGTTCGACGGGCGCCGGATTCCAAGACATTGCGGGAATTGCTCCGAGCTGGACCACTCGCAGAAGCACAAGAGCGTGCAAAGGCGGCAGGATCGGCTGCTGCGCTTCAGATCCTTGGCGCCACTGCGGCCAGCCCGTCGCCGGGGTTCGATGGCGTCTTGGTAGTCTGGCGCAGTCTCAGGCTTGTTCGCGAAATTGCGCAAATATACGGGCACCGCCCAGGAGCGGCAGGAACGCTGGCGCTCTTTCGTAGAGTTGTCCTTGATGCAAGCGCCGTTGCAGCAACGGAGGTTGCTGTTTCATCAGCAACAGAAGCCTTGCTGAATTCCCCGCTCGCTGGCGGGTTAGCTGGGCAGGCTGCCGGTGGAGCAGTCGCTGCACGTCGCATGATTCGTTTGGCCCATGCCACCGCTGCGACCTGTAGCCCGCTATAAGGTAGCGGACGACGCGTAAAGGAGAGTTCAGGTCCATGCATGCAGACGTTCGGAAACGCCGCCCTGACAGAATTACCGAGGACGACTGATGCCAGGGGAGTACGAGACGTTATCTACTCAAAATGTAGCTCTTCTTCGTAGTAGTTGCCCTTCAGGTCTCTGGTAACTGTCTATAGGCAGGCAGACTTTTGTTGACCCAGATGGTTTTAAAAAGTATAAATACATAGTCGGTAAATCTTTAAATTTAGGTTTCAATCGCGAGAGGTTCATGAGTATGACTGCGTCATTAATCGCTCTCGTTTTTGGTGCGCATCTGGTGACGGGTTTTGTATTTGGCTTTGTTGTCTCGTTTTTCGCTTTAGCTATCCATCCATCCGCTGGACTTTTACTCGGTAGCCCTGCTCTGTTGCTTTCAGCCTGGGCGCTTGGTAGATGGCTCTACGGACGCAAGGATCGCCCACGCCCTATCGATTGGCTAGTCGCTTCTACGATTGCCGCCCTTGGTAGTCTTTTAACAGGCGGTCTTCTTGGGCTTATCCTATCCCTAATGATTTCGCTTTTCTTGGTCATTGGCTATCGCTCTGCGCGAAGAAAGGCGACGATCAACCATTCGCCCGAGACTGATCGATCCCCGGGGTAATGAGTATTCGAAATCGTAGCGCGGCTCCAGTGCTTTCCCTCATCTTGAAAATCCTCAAGCTAAAGAGCTAGATTTTACTAAACGGATGAAACTTCGCTAAAATTTTTTGTTAACATAAGAGAAGATGATAGAATGTCATCTGACTCAATCGACGCTTTTGGGCCTCCCACCGCCTCGCGGTGCAACAAAACGCTCAGTTAACTGACCTAATCCGGATGAACTGCGAGATTCATCTGTTGCGTTTCAGTCATTTCCTAAAATATCCGCCCCATCTGCTCCTCCCAAGGCAGCCGCGCCACCTCCACCATCTCATTAATCGAAATCGCCGGCGGCCGGCACTTCACCACCAGCGCCTCCAGCACCTCCGGCGCCAAAAAGGCCAGCCGGATCATCCGGCCCACATATTGGTCGGAAATCTTCTCGCTGGCGGCGATGTCCTGAATACTTGCCATCTCCCCCTCCTCCAACTGCCGCCGCCACTTCCAGGCCCGCGCGATGGCGCGCAGCACATGCGGGTCCTGGCCCTGGCTGCCAGGCAGCCCGGCATCCTCGGGGGGGAGGATCTTTGGCCGGCCATTTCGCTTTCGAAGGGTCAGCGGAATCACAACCCGGATGCTGGTGGCAGTCTCACTCATGCAAAAGCCTCCTCTTTCGCGGGCAGCAGCATGTCCCGCAGGACCAGGCCGAGCCCTTCCTTGCGCAGATCAACCGCGATGCCATTGGCGCCGACTGTGATGCGCTCGACCAGCAATTGGATGATGCGCGCCTGCTCGGCAGGAAACAGCGCGCCCCAAAGCCGCTCAAACCCGGCAAGGGTCGCGACCACGGCGGCTTCCTCCACCTTCACGCCGTCACGGCGCAGCGCGGCAATGGTGCGGGCGGTGATTTCTGGGGCGCGGATCATGCGGTGGATTTCGCCAATCACGGCGTCCTCCACCATCGGCGCCGGCAGTCGCAGCGGGCCAGGGCTTTCGTTCAGCGGCCGGTTGCGGATCACATCCATGGAAACATAGTAACGATACTGCCGGGTGCCCTTCTTGGTGAAAGCCGGTGTCATGGCGCAGCCGGTCTCCGTGAAGATCAGCCCCTTCAGCAAGGCCGGCGTGCGTGCCCGGGCATTGGCGGCACGCAGCCGCGGGCTGATTTGCAGAATGCTATGCACCTTGTCCCATAAGCTACGGTCAATGATCGGCGCATGCTCGCCGGGGTAGGAAGCGTCCTTATGCGTGGCCTCACCCAGATAGACCCGGCTGTTCAGCAACCGATAGATATAGCCCTTGTCGACCAGCCTGCCGCTTTTGGTGCGGACACCTTCCGCCACCAGCGCCTTGGCGAGTTTGGTGGCGGACCCGATGGCAATAAAGCGCTTGAAAATCATCCGCACTGTCGCGGCTTCGGCTTCATTAATGATCAGCTTGCGGTCGCGCACGTCATAGCCAAGCGGGACATAGCCACCCATCCACATGCCCCGTTTGCGAGAGGCAGCGAATTTGTCGCGGATGCGTTCGCCAATCACCTCGCGCTCGAACTGCGCGAAAGATAGCAGGATGTTCAGCGTCAGCCGCCCCATGCTGGTGGTGGTATTGAAGGACTGCGTGACGGAGACAAAGGTGACTTGGTTGCGATCGAAAACATCGACCAGCTTTGCGAAATCCATGAGTGAGCGCGACAGCCGATCAATCTTATAGACCACGATTACGTCAATCAGCCCGGCTTCGACATCGGCCAGCAGGCGCTGCAGCGCGGGGCGTTCAAGCGTGCCGCCGGAAACACCGCCATCATCATAAGGCTCGCGAATGGCGGCCCAACCTTCTGATCGCTGGCTCGCGATATAGGCCTCGCAGGCTTCGCGCTGCGCATCGAGGGAGTTGAATTCCATGTCGAGCCCTTCCTCGCTCGACTTCCGCGTATAGATGGCGCAGCGCAGGCGCCGCGTCATCTGCAAGACGGATCCTGGTGCGCGGTTCATCGCGGATCCCGCCCGGCCTCACGCAGGCCGAAAAAGCGATAGCCATTCCACTGCGTGCCGGTGATGGCGCGGGCGACGGCCGAGAGCGATTTGAATTTCCGCCCCTGCCAATCAAAGCCATCGCGCAGCACGGTCACGCTATGCTCGGCGCCATCCCATTCGCGCAGCAGGCGCGTGCCGGGGATTGGCTTGCGCGGGTCGGTCATGATCGCCTTGCGGGTGTTCTTGCCTTCGAGTTCCTTGACCAGCAGGTCGAGCACGCGGCGCGTGTCACGCGAAAGCCCGCCCAGCATGAGTTCCTGGATGCGATTGCCGAGGCGCACTTCCAGGTAGCTTCGGCTATTGTTCGGCGCGGGCATGCCAAAGAGCGTTTCCCATCTTTGCTTGAGCTCGACTACGCTCATTTTCCGCAGCGCTGCCAGCTGTGCCACGACGCTGGCATCGCTTGGGCCGGCGTTCATTCGAACCGGTTCTGCTTCAGGGTTTTTCTTCAGTGCTGCCATCAGCTTTCTCCGACGCGAATGGTTGGTTTGCGACGACCAACACGGCGTTTGAAGGCGAGAATGTCGAATGAACTTTCTCTGTTCTCGGCAGATAAAGAACTTGCCTCCTGGGCCTGAATTCGCCTCAGCCCGGTGGCCAGGATGCGCGCGACTTCATCCAGGCGCTCTGATCCCGATAGGCACTCGGCAGGTAGGGGATTGGGGCCGGAGAGAGCGTTGCGCATTGAGACCATCTGCAAACATTTGGACCTGGCGAGACATCCCCGCCGCGTCGATTGCTTGAAGATGATCGTGCTTCCGCCGCTATGAAAGAGGAATCAGGCAGCGCAGGAAACTGAGCTATAAAGAAAGTATCAGAGCGAAAAACTGCTTGTTCTGACTGCGGCACTATCAATGCCGCAATCCATGGGGCTTTTCAAGTGTGACACGAAAGGAAAAAAACTGATCAAAAAGAGGGGTACGTCTATACAAATGCGTTTTCAGGAAAGCCTTACCAGGAATCGGATCGCGTCGATGCTCAAGAAAGCCAAAATGAAATAACGGGCGCAGGATCTGCGTTTCCATGGCGAAACTTGCCATATCAGAATCTGACCGGATCACCTCCTCAATTGGAATACTGCAAAGCCTCGTCAGATTCTCGGCGGTTTCCCATTCTGTCGCTGCCACCGAGAGCGCCCAGAGAATGACGCCGATATCTACCAAAGGCCAGCGGCCCGCTTGGGCGGGGACGTAATTGGGCGTCTCCAGCCGCCACATGTGAATGATAAAGAGGATCCTTTGCAATTCGCCGATCTTTTGAGGGTCAAGCATTTCGCGGCCCAGTGGAGATGTTTTCAAATGATCCTTCGATTTACGAAAAAACTTGGCAGCTTGAGTGATCATCCGCGTCATATACAGCGGGAAGAAATCCGGCTCATTGATCACCTTGTTCATGCGAAAGAGCGTTTCCAAATCATAGAAGGGCCAATCAAAGCGCTTGACCATCTCCGAGACAACGCTGCGCGCCAGGTTCCCTGTTGCCGTGAGCTTAAGGCCATCGCTTTCCATGCCGGCCTTCAAGAGAATGATGGCGTGCTGTGCAATGGCCGAGCCCTTAAATTCCTCGGGCGACAGGTCAGTGTTGAATTCAATCGGCTCGCCAGGCAAAACAGGTGAAAAGCCTGCCAGGGCTCTGAAGCTATCGCGATCCAATACCGTCCAGGCAGGTTCGATACCGCCAAGCCAAGCCTTTATCCTCGGGCTCTCCATATGGGCGAGGGCAACCATTACATCCGCCTTTCCTGAACGCTCGGTGGCTTAATAGCACTACTGCCGCCGCCGCGCCTGCCGCCATTCCCAGGGCATCTCGAATCGCCCAGCCCACATTCCCTGCGTCAGGTAGCGCGCCACGTCCTCGTCGCGCACATAATCCACCGAATAGCGGCGGTAGGCGACAGCCCAACCATGCGAGACAAGCGATTGCCCGATATCGCGCCCCTGCGACCAGCATGTCGCAACAAGGCGCTGATAACGATCCCGCTCGCGGCTGATGCAGTGAATTTCCCCGCCCGCGACGGCCGCCGCCAATTCGGATGCAGCGCGGCGCCCGCAGGCCCAGGCCTCGCCAGCCTGGTCCTCGCATGTCTGCCGAAGCTCCGGCGCGTCGATACCATGCAGGCGCAGTCGGGTGTCGCCGACTTGCAGCGTATCGCCATCAACCGCGCGCGCCTCGCCCTGCAGCAGGATAGGCTCCATGCGCTTGGCCAGAGCGGGCGACGCAGCAATGCCGAGAACCAGCAGCGCAAGGCAAAGGCGGGACAGCAATGTCATCTGATCAGGAACCTCGATCCTGTGCACAACGAAAGCCAATATAGACCACAGCAGTTGACGGGGGCTTACTGGCCCGGTGGTCGCGATGCATTTGCGTGGCGCCATACCACCAGGAACCACCGCGCGTGATGCGTTCACTGCCAAGCGCGGTATCCACCCATTCCCAAGCATTCGCGCCCATGTCGTAGAGGCCGTTCACGCCAGCCTGAGTGGTGCCGACGCGCGCGGGGCCAGTGCCTCGGTTGAGCCGTGCGGAGCGATCCAGCGCAAAGGGCGTGGGGCCGCAATCGCGCAGGCAATTCGCCCCTGTTGGGCGTTCGCCGGTGGGATAGGGATAGGTTGCGCCATTCTGGAACGGCGCGGGCGGTGATGCGCGCCTTTCCGTATGCGCGGCCTCCAGCCATTCCGCATCCGTTGGCAGCCGCTTGCCTGCCCAGCGGCAATAGGCCTGCGCCTCATCAAACGTGACATGCACGGCGGGCTCGCGCTCATCAGCGGGCTCGCCAAAAGGCGTGCTCCAAGTCCAGCCAGGCTTGCGCACCCAGCCCGCCTCAAACACGGAGCCACCACCCTGGCGCTCGGCCATGGTCACCATGCCCGTTGCAGCAACAAAGCGCCGGAAGGCACCAACAGAAACCTCTGTGCGGTCAATCGCAAAGCGCCCAATAGGCTGCATGTCGCCATCCGCATGCGCGGTCGGGGCGGCTAGTAAGCCAAGGGCAACCAGCAACGACTTTCCAACCATGCGCATGGTCATAGCTTCTTCCCCGCCCAGATAACGCGGCCAATGATGTTCACATCCTCGGTCGGGCGCTCATAATCATTGTAGAGTGGATTGACCGATTTGATCACGATGCGTGATGGCTCCGCGGTCGGGATATGCTCAATGCGCTTGGCCACAATCCCAAGCCCGTCCCAGATCACGAAAATCCCTGGCGGCGCCGGCACGCGTTGCGCGGTATCCACCAACACCCGATCGCCCGAGGCCAAAAGCGGCTCCATCGAATCTCCATCAATGGTGATGATTCTGAGATTGGCAGATCGTGCACGCAATTCATGGCGAATTACGGCATCGGGGAACATCCAGACTGCCTTGATTTCCTCATCACCCTCGTGAAATGCGCCATGCCCTGCCGAGGCACGCACATCCAGTTCCGGTATCTGCGAGAATCCAGGCACCGCCGCGCCGAGCGCCGCCGGTGGCATCATTGAGATCGCAGGCGGCATCATTGGCGCCTTCATATCGTCCATCGATTCTTTCTTTGCAGGACGCAGACTTTCCTCCGGCACCTCGAGAAACGCCGCGAGCGCTTCGCGCGCATCTTCAGGCAGCGTCTTTGGAATCCCGCGATAGAGGTACTGCTGCAAATAGGCAGCGTTTCGCCCGATCGCGAGCGAGGCTTTTTTCAGGTCCGTGCGCCTTTGCTGGATCAATTTCATGACCCTGAGACGCGTTGGATCGAGGTCCATGGTGCCTAACTCCTTGATCTGCCATTGATAGGGAATAGCCTATTTTAATTATTTGACGCATGCAAATTGGGCTGTCAATCCTAACGCCCATGACGACCCGTTTCTCCGATCAATTCATCACGGAAGTTGAAGACTTCCTGGCATCCACCCGGATGAAAGCCACTGATTTTGGCCGAGAATCTGTGGGTGATCCCAATTTTGTCAGGCATTTACGCAAAGGGCGATCGCCAAGCCTCGCGACCGCTGATCGGGTCTGCGCCTTCATGGAAAAGGTGAGGCAGGACCGCCAAGCCTCAGGAAAGAGGACGAAACTCCCATGAACAATAGTCCTACGAATCACCTCAACCAGATCCACCTGGCGCGGCGCTGGAATGTCAGCCCCCGCACCCTGGAACGCTGGCGCTGGCTCAACCAGGGGCCGCGCTACCTCAAGATCGGCGGCAGGGTTCTCTATCGGCTGGAAGATATCGAGGCTTACGAGCGTGACGCGGTGCACCAGCCGGCAGCGGCGGGGGCGCAGTGATGACGGCTTCCTGCCACACACCCCCTCGGCCGCAGATCGGCACCCCGGCGATGCTGGAATGGATACTCGCTGCCGCACCGGGAGATCGCCTTGCCTATTGGCGCGGGCATCTGGCCGTTGAGCTCTCGGTGACCGCGACCACCCTCTCGGAGGGCGAGCGTCGCAGCCTGCTCAGCCTGAAGAACTTCACGCTCAGCATGGCAGAGGCGGGTTTGGTGCATCTCGTCCAACAGCGGCTTGGCGCGGATGACTATCTCTACCTGGCCATTGCGCGACCGCAGCCGCGCCAGGGCGCCCCTCGCATGAAATTGCCGGGCATCTTGCCCGAGGCGGCGAAGCTGCTGCCGCAGGCCGCGTGAGGTGCGCCATGGGTAAAGCCTCTCGCGATAAGGGCCTGCGGCGCGAACGCGCGCTGGTGGAGATCCACAAGCAAAGCGGCATCGCCGCCGAGCGTGTCCCGCTATCCGGTGCCACGCACTATCGCGGCAATGGCGCCGACATCGACATCTATGCGCGCGGCCAATCCGAACCGCCGCTGGTCGCCGAGGTCAAGGCGCGCGCTGATGGCGAAGGTTTCAAGACGCTGGAGCGCTGGCTCGGTACGCACGACGCGCTGTTTCTCTGGCGCGACCGTGCCGCACCGCTGGTGGTCGTGCCCCTGCATGTCTGGCTGGAACTGATTGGTCGCGGCCTACCGGCACCGCAGGTGAAGTCATGACGCGCCGTTCCATGCGTCGGCTCCGCCGCATCGGCCACCTGCTGCGCAACCTCTCCATCGGCGCTGTCTTTGCCGGCGCCTTCATCGCGCTCTGCTGGATCGCAGAGCTGCTGGTGCTGCCATGACGCCCAACCCAATGAAAATGGCGACGCCCGTCCGGCCGTCGTCATGGAAGATCACGCCGGACATTCCCCTTTCCAACGAGACATACATGAGCAATCGCACCCAACTGGCGCAGTTGCGCGAGATGGACGCCGCGCAGGCCGCACGCCTGCCTGTCGATCATCTGGCGCTGCTGCTGGAAGAGGTCAGCGCGCTGCGAGCGGACGCCAAGCACCTGACCGAGACACTGAATGACGCGCTGCATCGTCGCTACGGCGAGGCCGCGACCGCTTTGCGCCGTGCCGAGGGCAAGGACACGGGGCGCGTGCGCCTGGAGGATCACGGCTTTGCGGTCATCGCTGACCTGCCCAAGAAGGTCGAATGGGATCAGGCCAAGCTGGCTTCCGCCATCGCGACCATTCGTGAATGGGGCGAGGATCCCGCCGATTACGTCAGCACAGAAATCCGTGTGCCAGAGACGCGCTATACGGCCTGGCCGCCGGGCATCCGTGCCGTGTTTGAGCCCGCGCGCACCCTTGCCACGGGCCGCCCCTCCTACGCCCTCGAAGCGAAGGAGGCCGCGTGATGGCGATCTCACTCGCATCACTCCGGCGGGGCGGCGATACGCGTCCCCCACGCCTGCTGATCTATGGCGTCGCTGGCGTCGGCAAAACGAAGCTTGCCGCGGATGCGCCGAACCCGATTTTTCTGCAAACCGAGGATGGGCTCGGGCGTATTGATGCCGCGACCTTCGGCCTGCTGCGCAACTTTGACGCTGTCATGGAAGCACTCGGATCTCTCTATTCCGAAGCACATGAATTCCAGACACTTGTGATTGATAGCCTTGATTGGCTGGAACCGCTGATCTGGCAGCACACGGCGCAGCAGCACAATCAGCGCGACATTGAAGCCTTCGGCTATGGCAAGGGCTATCAGGCCGCGTTGGATACCTGGCGCACCTTTCTGGATGCGGTGAATACGCTGCGCGATGAATGCGGCATGGGCGTTCTGCTAATCGCCCACGCGGAAATCCGCCGCTTTGATAGTCCGGAGACAGAGCCTTACGACCGCTATCAGCCAAAGCTGCACAAGGGTGCCTCTGCCCTGGTGCAGGAGCATGTCGATGGCGTGCTCTTCGCAAACTATCGCGTCAGCACCATGAAATCCGATGTTGGCTTCAACAAGAAGGTCGTGCGCGGCGTGAGTGGTGGCGATCGGCTGCTGCACACAATCGAACGCCCGGCCTTCCTCGCCAAGAACCGCTTCGGGCTTGAGGAGACCATCCCTCTCGCCTGGGCCGATCTTGCCGCCGGCATTCCCTTTTACGCGGCAGCGCCAAGCGCCCCCGTCATCCCCACCCAAGACACAGGGAACTGATCCCATGGCATCCCTCAATGGTACTTTTGATGCGACAGAAGTCGCCCCCGCCGTTCCGTTTGAAGTGCTGCCGCCCGGCAAGTACCTCGCGCATTTGATCGAAAGTGAAATGGTGCCGACCAAGGCTGGCGACGGGCAATTGCTCAGGCTGGTCTTTGAGATCCTGGAAGGTGCCCACGCCCGCCGGCGGATCTTTGACCAGCTGAACCTCGTGAACCGCAACCAGCAGACGGTGGAGATCGCGCAGCGCCACCTCTCTGCCATTTGCCACGCGGTCGGCCAAATGCACGTGACGGACAGCGAGCAGCTTCATTTCAAGCCGCTGATCGTGACCCTCAAGACCGAAGCAGCCGGGACCGACAAGAACGGCGTAAAGCACGATGCCCGGAACAAGGTGGCTGGCTATTCCCCCGCCAATGCCGGCGGCACCAATGCGGCGCGCGCGGCAGTACCCGTGCAGCCTGCTACCGCAGCGGCGCCGCCACCCGCGTCCCGCCCAGGCACCGGCGGCACTCCGCCCTGGCGGCGCGCTTGATCGCGGGGGTCGCCATGGTGAGTCTGCCAATCCCACCAACGCCCACCGTATCGGCCATCTATGCCGCTTATGAAGCGGCAGCCGATCACGGTTATCGGGAACATCTGGGTGCCTCCCTGATCGGTACCGAATGCGAGCGTGCCATCTGGTACAGCTTTCATTGGGCGACACGCGCCGCGCATACGGGTCGGCTGCTGCGGCTGTTCGATACCGGCAATCTGGCGGAGGCACGCTTTGTCGCTGATCTCCGCCGCATTGGTGTCACGGTGCTGGATCTTGATCCGGCCACCGGGCGCCAGTGGCAACTCCGCGATACGGGCGGGCATTTCGGCGGCAGCATGGATGCGGTGGCGATCGGTTTTCCCGAAGCGCCCCGCGCCTGGCATGTCTGTGAGTTCAAGACGCATAGCGAGAAATCCTTCCTCGCCCTGAAACGCGATGGCGTTGCCAAGGCCAAGCCGCTGCACTGGGCACAGATGCAAAGTTACATGCATCTCGCCGGCCTGGAGCGCGCCTTTTACCTCGCGGTGAACAAGAACACCGATGAGCTCTACCAGGAACGCATCCGCTACGATGCCGAGGCCGCGCTCCGCATCATGGCGAAAGCCGCGCGCATCATCGCGGCGCCGCGCCCCCCGGCACGGATCAGTGACGATCCCGCATGGTGGCAATGCCGCTTTTGCGAGCACCATGCGATCTGCCATGATGGTGCAACGCCGGAGCGGCATTGCCGTTCCTGCCTGCATGCCTCGCCAACCAATGACGGCGCGTGGCATTGCGCGCGGCACAACCATCAGCTTGGCCGGCGCGACCAGGAGGCAGGCTGCGTCGCGCATCTGTTCATTCCCGATTTCATCCAGGGTGAGCAGGTGGACGCTGGCGAGGATTGGGTCAGCTATCGGCTGCGCGATGGCAGCATCTGGCGCGATGGCGTGCCGGAAGCGCAATCCCAAAAAATCATCGCGCGCAGCCCCTGCCTTACCTGCGACGGCACCATGTTCCGCGTGGCGCCCGGCAAGGGGCCGCATATCGCCGAGCTCATCTGCACCGGATGTGAGCGAGGCGGTCGCTGGCTCAGCAAGGCAGATGCGGTGACGATGGGGGTGGCGGCATGAACCGCGATCTCCTGGTGATCGTCACCATCAAAAACAATGCGCTGCTGACGGCAATGCGCGCTGCAGGATGTGAGACCGCAGCCGCACTCGCACGCGACAGCGGCGTCTCCTATACCCGCGTCAGCGACTACCTGAAACTCAAGATCGCACCGCTGCGCCAGGACGGAGAATGGCGCAGCTGCATCCTCGCTATCTCTAAGACGCTGCGCAGGCTGCCCGAGGATCTCTTCCCGGCGGCCTTCATACGACGGGCGCTGGATACCAACCGCGTTACGCGGGAAGTCGACGCAGAGGATTTACCGGCACTTGTTGGCAGCTCGATCACCTCAATTGCCTATGATCCGGAAAGAGCGATCTCCATGGGCGATGCCGTCAGTGCGCTCGACGCCGCGCTGGCCAGCCTGCGCCCGCGGGAGCAGCGCATCATGCAGATGTATTTCGGATTGAATGGCGACGCGCCACGAACATTCGAAGACATCGGACGGACGTTCGATATCAGCAAGGATCGGGTGCGGCAGATCGTACTCCGGTCCCAGCGCCTGCTTTCAGCGCCGAGGCTTGATCTGCGTCGGCGCTGCGCGCCACTCCTTGAGGATGGAATGGAAGGGGCGCAACATTGACCCTCTCCCTCCGCCCCTATCAGCGCTCGGCCATCGAGGCGCTCTACAACTACTTCTCGACGAGCAGCGGCAATCCGCTGATCGTCATTCCCACCGCAGGTGGTAAATCAGTAGTCATTGCCGGCTTCATCCGTGAAGCCATCGCCGCCTATGGCGACACGCGCGTGCTGATCCTCACCCATGTGAAGGAGTTGATCCAGCAAAACTTCATGGCGCTGCTGCGCGCCTGGCCTGAAGCGCCAGCCGGTATCTATTCAGCCGGGCTGTCACGCCGCGACATTCATGCGCAGATCCTCTTTGCCGGCATTCAATCCATCCACCGTCATGCATACAAGGTGCAGCGTTGCGATCTGGTGCTGATCGATGAAGCCCATCTGCTCGGGCGCAATGACAGCGGCATGTATCGTCGCTTTCTCACGCAACTAAAGGAGATCAACGCTGGCCTCACCAAGGTCGTTGGTTTCACCGCCACACCTTACCGGCTGGATAGCGGCCTGTTGCACGAGGGCGAGGATCGGCTGTTCACCGATATCGCCTATGAGGTGCCGGTGCTGGAGATGATCCAGCAAGGCTATCTCTGCCCGGTGGTTCCCAAGCAGACCACGACCCAGCTTGATGTCGGTGGTGTTGGCACACGCGGCGGCGAATTCATCGCCAAGGACCTTGAGGCCGCAGTAGATCGCGATGAGGTCACGCGCGCCGCCGTGGCCGAAATTGTCGAGCATGGTGCTGACCGCGGATCCTGGCTGGTGTTCTGCTCCGGCGTTGCCCACGCCCGCCATGTGCGTGACGCCGTCCGCGAGCACGGCATCTCCGCCGAGACCGTTACCGGCGACACACCAGGGCCCGAACGCGATGGCATTCTGACCGCATTCAAGGCCGGAAGGCTCCGCTGCGTCACCAACGCCAATGTGCTCACCACCGGCTTTGATGCACCGGGCACTGATCTGATCGCGCTGCTGCGCCCAACCAAGAGCGTCGGGCTCTATGTCCAGATGGTCGGTCGCGGCACGCGCCTTGCCGAGGGCAAGGATGACTGCCTGGTGCTGGACTTCGCCGGCAACACAGCACGGCACGGCCCGATCGACACAGTGGATGGCCGCAAGAAGGAAACCGCGGAGGACGGCAAGGCACCGATCAAAACCTGCCCAGAATGCAAAACCATCAACCACGCGAGCGCCCGGCACTGCATCGAGTGCGACTATGAATTCCCACCGCCGGTGGTGAAGGTGGCGCCGAAGGCAGCGTCGGACGCGCTGCTGTCGACGCAGATCCAGGCAGCATGGTGCGATGTCACGGATATTGCCTACGCGCGGCATGAAAAGCCTGGAAAGCCGGCATCACTCCGCGTCACCTACGAATGCGGCCTCACCCAGCACAGCGAATGGGTGTGTTTCGAGCATACCGGCTTTCCCCGCGAAAAGGCTCTGTCCTGGTGGCGCCGCCGCGCGCCTGATCTACCGCCCCCAATGACCGTGAATGAGGCGCTGGCCCAGCAGCAGCATCTGCGCCGCCCCATCGCCATCCAGGTCCGGCCCACCGGCCAATACACCGAAATCACCGCCGTGAGGTTCATGTGAAATGCGCCGCCTGTCGTCTGCGCACCGCGCGCTGCTTTGGTTGGTTCGATCCGCGGCGCAAGACCGGCGCGCTGCGCTTTGTTTGCTCCATGCGCTGCATGCATGCCATGCGTCGGAGGTGGGGCGTGATTGATCCCGATGAACACGAAATCGCTGCCATCCAGGCTGCGAGCCCCATGGCGGGCGAGTATCTGGAAAGCATTGGCAAGACCGATCTTGCGGTGCTGAGCGATACCGAATGGCTGACGCTGCTGGAGGTGATCGTCACCGCCTATCAGGACGCGCTGGCGCAGCGCCTGGATAGCGGCAGCCATCCCGCACCGCCCCTACCTGGGAGGGCCGCATGAAGGATTTCATGGCCCAATTCGGCGCGCGGCTGGTGGATAATGGCTATCCCATCATTCCCATCATGCCGGGCGCCAAGGTGCCGGGGCATTTCCGCAAAGGCGCCTGGGCGGCCTATCCCGATTGGACGCGGCATTGCGACCGGGCGACCAAAACCTTCGAGATAGACATCTGGCGCCGCTGGCCAGATTGCGCGGTGGGCATCGCCTGCGGTGCGGTGGTCGGTATCGACATTGATGTGCCCGATGCCTCAGTCGCGGTCGCGCTCACGGATCTGGCCAAGCGCATGCTGGGCGAGACGCCATGTCTGCGTATTGGCCAGGCCCCGAAGCGCCTGCTGGTCTATCGCGCTGCCTCGGTCTTTCGCGGGCGCAAGCGTCATCCGCTGGAAGTGCTGGCACGAGGGCAGCAATTCGTCGCCTATGCCATCCATCCTGGCACCGGGCAGCCCTATGCCTGGCCGGAAGAGGGCCTAACCGATACGCCACTTGCCGACCTGCCCGAGGTCGACGAAGCCGCCTGTAACGCGTTCCTAGACGCCGCGTGGGACATGGTGCCGGCGGCCTTGCGCAAGACAACGCTGAACATGGATAGCCCGAGCGACACCTGGCGCGGGCCATCCGATCCGCGTGGCACCCCAGAAGCCGTCGCTGCCGCGCTGGCCTATCTGCCGAATGATGATCTGCCTGGGAATGAATGGATCACCATCGGCGCCGCCATCAAAGCCGCGATTGGCGAGGAGGGCCGCCAGCTTTGGATCGACTGGTCGCGCAAGGCGAGCAAGTCCGGACGATCGGGCCGCAGCGACACACCAGAACGGCGCTGGGCGACACTCAAGCCGCACAGCGCAGGTGCGGGCAAGATTTACTGGTTGGCGGAAAAGCGTGGTTGGAATCCACCGCCCGAGATCATTCTGAATGGGAATGTGGCGGAGCAGATGGCAATGCCGCATCCGGCGGCCAAGTTTCTGGAAAAGCTGCAAGCGAACCGTGGCCAGCAACAGCAATTGAAACCGCTGCCAGTGTCAGATGAAATTCTCAGGCCAGGTGGCGTCCTGCAAATGCTGATGGATGAATGCGTCAGAACCGCGCTGCGGCCGCAGCCATTCCTCGCACTCGGTGCCGCCATCTGTGCCGTCGGCGTTCTTGCCGGGCGAAAGTACCGAACGCGAACGGATCTCCGCACCAATATCTATGTCGCAGCTATTGCTGAAAGCGGCGGTGGCAAGGATCACGCGCCAGAAGTCATCCGGCGCTGCTTTGATCTTGCGAAGCTCGAATGCTTCCTCGGCGGAGAGACGATCGCCTCCGGGCGCGGAATGCTCTCTTCCCTGGAACAACACCCAGCCAAGCTTTTCCAGATCGACGAATTCGGCCTGTTCCTGAATACCGTCGCAGGCGGCAGGGCACCGGCCCATAAGGCCGAAATCTGGTCGGAGCTGCTCAAGCTCTACAGCCGCGCAAAGGGCGTCTACCGGGGCACCGAATACGCCAACAAGAAGGACGCGCCGAGGATTGATATCCACCAGCCCTGCGTCTGCTTCTACGGCACCACCACACCCTCCACCTTCTGGAAGGCCCTTGAGCACGGGGCCATGGTGGATGGCTCCCTCGCGCGCTTTCTGGTCTTTGCCACCGACATCAATCGGCCGGAGCGAAACCAGAATGCCGGTATCATTGCCCCGTCGCCAGCGCTGCTCGACGCGCTTCGGTTGATCGCTTGCGGCCCAGGTGAGACGCCGTCACCGGGCAACCTGCCCACGCTGCATATCGCTCCGATGGTCGCGACCGAGGAAGCCACCCCTGAGACCATCCAGATGAGCGCCCCCGCTGCCGCGCTTCATGACAGCAAACTTATCGAGGAGGATGCCTGGGCAAGGAAAGTCGCCGGTAGCCACGAAGCCGCGATCGTCAATCGTCTTGGTGAGAATGCCAGTAAGCTCGCGCTGATCAGCGCCATAAGCCGCAATCCTTCGCAGCCAGAGATTACCGCGCCTGATGTCTCCTGGGGTTGGGCGCTTGCCGAGCATTCCGCCCGCAGCGTGTTGCGCGATGCGCAGCGATTTCTGGCGGAAAGCCCCTTTGAGAAGCGGCTGAACAAGGCCCTCGAAATCATCGGTATGCATGGGCCATGCAGTCGGCGCGAGATGTTTCACAAGGGCCTGAAGCTGACCGCGCGCGAGTTCGCCGAGTTGATCGAAACCTTGGTGTCAAACGGTGCGGTCACTGAGATCCAGCTCGGCCCCTCCAAGACCGCTGGCCGCCCGCTTGGGCCGCGCTACATCCTGGCTCAGCCGATCGGTGAACAAGACGCCGAGGAGGCCGCGAGCGATGAATAACAATACTTTTTGCGCTGTCGCTAAGCTATTGAAAATAGGCTTTTGTGGTTTTTGTTATAATGTGCGCGTGCGCGGGGGTAAGGCGCAACCCCATACGCGTGCAGGCACGCACTGGCTAATCCCTATACATAATAACAAAAATAACAATATTATTTTTTATATATATATCATGGGGATAGAGAAGAGGTTCTGTGATCTCTTCGGGTTTTGTGCATGACCCGACTTTCTCCGCCCCTCCGCCGCCTTGCCTCGAGCGAAAGCGCCGAGCATCTGCGCGCAAAGCATCGTCTCGCCAGGTGGCTCAGCGCATTTGCGGCCGAGGCCCACACCCCAGACTTTCGCGTGGTGGTCGAGTATCCCTTCACGGAGGGTGGCGGCGGTATCATCGCCTGGGATCAGATTGGCTTTGAGCGCAAGCCAACACGCCAAACTCTCCGCAAGCGCTGGGGAGCCGTGATTTGCATCTGCGATCTGGTGCTGATCGAAGGCGACAAGGTGACGACCGCGATCGAGGTCGTGAAAACCAACGCTACGCCGCAGTGGAAACTAGACTGGCTGCACTCTCACGGCGTCGCGGTCTACGAAGCCCTCGCAGAAGCCGTTCTGGAGGGCAAGGAACGGCCACAGTCGTTCGACAGCGTGTTGATGCCGACATGACCCTCCCAGGCTCTCCGGCGCCGCCGCGCTCGTCCCTGAACCGCGGCACGCGCAGCCCCACCACTACACCCGAGATGGAAGCACTCCGCCGCCGCGTTTGGCAGCAGCAGGGAGTGGTCTCACTCGCGATCGAGGACATCACCGACCCCTGGCTGCGCCAGGCGGTCCAGAACGAAGCCGTGCGCCGCTGGGGGCCTCGGCAGCAGGAGAAGAACCATGGCCGTTAAGCGCAAGCAGAAACGCACCAAGACGCCGGATACGATGGGCCCGTCCCAATGGCGGCTGCAGCATGGCGACTTCACGCCGCCGATTCGTGAGGCGGATCCCGAGACTGGAAGGCCGGTGCAGCATCGCCGGGCGGTGGATACGCTGGGCATGATGCTGGCCAACGGGACGATTACGCAGGAGATGCACGATGCCGGCGCTACCTTCCGCGCACTGTTCTACGTGGCCGCGCTGGATGGCGTGACGCGCTCAGCCCTGCTGCGCCTGCCTGGCGGACCGGGCGATGTGCTGTCGGAGCGCAGCCTGGATGCGCGGCGGCGGGTGGCGGCTGCGCTGAATGCTCTCGGTGGGCACGACAGCGCGGCCGGATCCTGCGCCTGGTACGTCGTTGGGCTGGAGATGTCGGTGCGCGAATGGGCCATGCGCCAAGGCTGGGGCGGACGGCCTGTGCCGCCGCCGCAGGCACAGGGGATGCTGGTGGCCACGCTCAGCGTACTGGCGGGGCATCTCGGGCTGGTGGGGCGGCAGAGGGCGGCGTGAGGGGAACCCGGAACCATCTCACAGTGTCCATTGGCCGTGGTAGGACTAAAGATGATCAAACACCGATAGCCGCCATCTCAGTTTCCAGAAACGCGAGGCTGGATTCGATAATCTGTTCAACATAGAAAAATTCGCCTGGGGCAGTGTCGACGACCACCTGTTCGACGCCGCCAAAGCGACCTTCACCGAAACCGCCTTCTCCCCAGCCAATGGCGCGTGATGTAATCTGATCTGCACGACGTACCTGCGGTTTATGTCGCGTTAGGTGAACGTGTTTCTGCGCTTTAGCGATATCGCGCAGTAGGGAAAAACCGTTGTCCCGCTTGGCCAACTCGTCTCTATAGTGGGAGTCGTCTTTTGCGGCGGCGACCACTCCCGGATTGTACGCTTTAGCCCAAACGTACAAGTGCGCCGCCAATGTATCTACGGTACTGATCGTGTTGTGGGCGTGTCTGAGGTTTCCGCAGTCATTCCGAAAATCATCGAAATTTGGGAGAATGATTTGTTGTAGAAATTCTCTCGGTGTCATGCTTTTCCTTTCAGAAGAACGCCTCCAGTAGGTAGCAGAGCGTTCAAAGGGTGGCCAACAGTCAACGCGACCATGTCATACTAAAGTGGAGAATAGCGGTATCCCGCCGAGAAAGTTTTTATAAGCGAAAGCAAAGGTAGAGCAGCGTAAGATTGTCGTGTTGCACAGCGGAATTCGCTTCGGCTATTATGCCTTCACCTTAAAGAATTGTGATCGCGATTGATCTTGAGGTCTTTGCAGGTCACGTTCCTGAAGGTCAGAGAGGAATAGCGAAACCAAGAGAGAACCTGATGGTTCCTTCCTGGCCATGTCGTATGCGGGGGGCGGAAGCGCCCGACATCGCTAGCGCCAGAATAAAAATATGGGTTGCAGTTTGCACTATAGCCAAGTGAATTCAGTGGCTTAGGTGCAAACCTAGGCCCCTCAGGTTTGCACCTGGTTTGCACCCAGCCCCGCATGGTTTGCACCCTTTCAGCCTGATTTCAGTAGCTTAGGTGCAAACCTCAGCGCATAACGCTGCGCATCCCCGCCCACCCCTTCCCGGATATCCCCCATGACGCTTCCCTGGATGGCCGAGCGGATCCAACTCCGCGCGATCGCCTCGCTGCGCCCGCATGCCGGCAATGCGCGCGTGCATGACGCGGCGCAGCTCGCGCAGATCATGGCCAGCATGCAGGCCTTCGGCTTCACCAATCCGTTGCTGGTGGACGAGGATGGCGTGCTGATCGCGGGTCATGGCCGCTTGGCGGCGGCGGAATCGCTCGGCATCGCCAAGGTGCCGGTGATCGTGCTGAAGCACTTGGCACCCGCGCAAAAGGAAGCGCTGCGGCTTGCTGATAATCGCATCGCAGAGAACGCGACCTGGGACCAGGCGCTGCTGCGGGATGCGCTGGCGAGCGTCCAAGCGGCGGAGATTGATCTCGCGGCGCTTGGTTTCTCGGCGGATGAACTTGCGGGCATCCTCGCGGCGGCTGGAGATGCCTTGTCCGACGGCGATGCGCCCGAAGCCCTGCCCGCAGACACCGCCGAGAACCCTGCCGCGCCAGCAATTGGCGACGATGCCGATGATCCCGCCGATGCTGAGCCCGAGGCACCGCGCCAGGCGGTCTCTCGCCCCGGCGATTTGTGGCTGCTGGGCGCGCATCGGCTGCTGTGCGGGGACAGCACCGATGCGGCGACGGTCGCGCGCGTGATTGAAAGCGATCGTGCCGCGATGCTGTTCACGAGCCCGCCCTACGGGAACCAGCGCGCTTACACCACCGGCGGTGTCTCGGATTGGGATGCGCTGATGCAGGGCGTGTTCCAGCATCTGGATTTGGCGCTGCGGCCGGATGGCCAGGCGTTGATCAATCTCGGCCTGATCCATCGCGAGAATGAATGGCAGCCCTATTGGGAAGGCTGGCTGGAATGGATGCGCGCGCGGGGCTGGCGCCGTTTTGGGCTCTACACCTGGGACCAGGGGCCGGGATTGCCGGGCGATTGGAACGGGCGTTTGGCGCCGGCGTTTGAGTTGGTGTTTCACTTCAACCGCACGGCGCGGCAGGCAAACAAGATCATCCCCTGCAAATGGGCTGGCACGCCGAACAAAGGCAGCGGGCTGCGTGCGGCGGATGGCGAGGTGAAGGCGTATACGCATATCGGCCAGCCGGTGCAAGACATGCGTATTCCCGACGCGGTACTGCGCATCACCCGCCATAAGGGGCGCGGCATTGAGACCGAACATCCGGCAGTGTTTCCGGTGGCGCTGCCAGACTTTCTGATGCGCGCCTACACTGAGGCTGGCGAGGTGGTGTTTGAGCCCTTCGCCGGCAGCGGCACGACGCTGATTGCAGGCGAACGCACGGGCCGGCTTGTGCGCGGCATTGAATTGGCGCCGGCCTATGTGGATTTGGCGATTGCGCGCTGGCGGATGCTCTATCCGGATGAGCCGGTGACGCTGGCGGACGATGGGCGCGATTACGATGCCATCGCGGCTGCGCGGGCGGAGGTAGCCGATGCAGCCTGATCTCGCCGTTGTCTCGCTGCCGGTGGCTGCGCTGGTGCCTTATGCCGAGAATGCGCGCACGCATTCGCCGACGCAGGTGGCGCAGATTGCTACCTCGATCGCCGAGTTTGGCTTTGTGAACCCGGTGCTGGTGGATGGCGCGGGCGTGTTGGTCGCGGGCCATGGCCGCGTCATGGCGGCCAAGCAGCTTGGCATGGCATCTGTCCCCGCCATTCGGCTCGCGCATCTCACTGAACCTCAGGCGCGTGCGCTGCGGCTCGCGGATAATCAGATCGCGCTCAATTCCGGTTGGGATGAGGCGCTGCTGGCGGCAGAGATAGCGCGCATCCGTGACGATGCCTCGGTGGATTTGGACGTGCTTGGCTTCTCCGGCATGGAATTGGATCGGCTGTTGGCGGCCGCCGATGCCGGGCATGATGGTGAGGATGCTGATGAAGCGCCGCCACTGCCAGTTAATCCCATCACGCGTGAAGGTGATCTCTGGCGCTGCGGTGACCATCGGCTGCTCTGCGGCGATGCGACCAAGCTTGCCGATGTCGAGCGCGCCCTTGGTAATGGGCACCTCGCGGACATGGCCTTTCTAGATCCTCCGTATAATGTTGCTTACGAGGGCGGCACCGCCGCCAAGATGACCATCGCCAATGATGCGTTGGGCAAGGGGTTTCTGGATTTCCTGCGCCCGGCGCTGACGAACCTTCTCTCGGTCACCAAGGGCGCCAGCTATGTTTGCATGTCGTCTTCCGAATGGCCGACGCTGCATCGCGCCTGGCAGGAAGCGGGCGGCAAATGGTCCAGCACCATCATCTGGGCCAAGAATACCTTTGCGCTCGGGCGTGCGGATTACCATCAGCAATTCGAAGCGATGCTCTATGGTTGGAAGGCTGGCGCGCAGCATTACTGGTGCGGCGCGCGGGACCAGGGAAATGTCTGGCATTTCGACAAGCCGGCCAGGAACGATCTGCACCCGACGATGAAGCCGGTGGCGTTGGTCGAACGTGCCATCCGCAACAGCAGCAAGCCGCGCGATACGGTGCTGGATTGCTTTGGCGGGTCAGGCACGACGATGATCGCGGCCGAGCGCACGGGGCGGCGCGCGGTCCTGCTCGAGATTGATCCCGCCTATTGCGATGTGATTGTGCAACGCTGGCAGGAGGAAACCGGGCACGCGGCGGTACTTGATGGCGAAGACCGCACCTTTGCCGATGTCACTGCAGCGCGCGCGATCAATAAATCATGATTGGAACTTCCCAATCATAGCAATGAAGTAACGCTCATTCTCGCTTGGCTCGCCCCCCGCTACAGCGCGAATGGTCCCTCAGGCGCAGGGAATTGCCCCGGCGCCGCAGCAAGGAGACCAAGATGAACGACACCCCTTCAACCGACCAGCTTTTCCTCGAAATTGCCAAGCGGCACATGCCCTCTGTTGAAACGCTCGAGACCAGAAACCGCGATGCGCTCGATTTTCACGATGTCGCGGTCTGGTCCATCCGCAATTCTCTCGCGGAAGCCTACGCCGCAGGGATGGCGGCCGCGAAGCGCAGCAAAAAGCGCCGCTAAGCATGACAATGAAGGGCCAGAAGGCAGCAGCTTCTGGCCCTCACATCATGATCAAACCCTGCTGATCTTAGCAATGAAATAACGCTCTATTTCGCTTGGCTCAGCCCCCATCACAGCGCGAATGGTCTGTCACGCGCAGGGGATTTCCCCCGCCGATGACGGAGACAAAAAGATGACCACGATCCTTCCCACCGAAAACCAAGACTGGGGTTTCTGGGGCACCATGCGCGAACACGCGCAGCAAGCCTGGCCGATTGCCTTCACCGCGATCCACAACGCGACAAGCACGGATCCCGCCTCGGTCCGCGCCTTTCTGGACAGCCGCTACGGGCGCCACTTCGCGGATGGGGTGAATAGCCAGATGCATCACGGCGCGAGCCTCGCGGACGCGATTGCGAAAACCACCGCAGAATGGATGGGCTGGCGCATCACGCAACGCACCAGCCGCGAGACGGGCATCCCCGCGGGCCTGCCCTACCTGACGGGCTTCGTGATCAACGAGGGCATCGCCGCCGAAGCGCAGGATTGAAGCAGCGCCTGCCGCGACGCGGCGCCGCACTGCCCCGCAGGGTCCGCCCGCGGGGCTCCCGGCAGTAGGGGCCGATGGTCGGCGCCCGCAACCGGAGAATACGACGATGAAGCTTTCTGACACGCAGCGGATTGTATTGAGCCATGGCGCGCAGCACCCGCAATTGCTGGCGATTGCGCCAAAGCATTTGCCAGTCGCTGCCTGCCGCGCGGTGGTGAACAGCCTGATCAAGAGCAGCTTGCTGATTGAGGTGGCAGCGCCGCGCGATCAATTGGCGATGGTCTGGCGCAAGGATGGGGATGGCACGCCGATCCTGATCCAGGTGACGGATGAAGGGCTGCGCGCCATTGGGATTGATCCGAATGAGGGGCGCGTGGCGCCCGGCACGGCGCCACAGGGCGGGGAGAGCGAAACGCCGCAGGCTGAGGAGCAGCCTTCCACTGAGCCCGCCCACACCGCGCCAGAGGCGCCCAACATGGGTAGCGTGAACCTGCGCGAGGCCGCCGAGCGCTTGCTGGCAGCCTGGGAGGAAACGCCGCCGGCCAACGCGGACAAGGACCCCATCGCGCAAGCCATGGCGATGCTGCGCAGCGCGCTCTCAAGGCGCGCCACACGCGCCACGGGCGCGCCACGCAAGCCGCGCGAGGGCACGAAGCAAGAGGTGGTGCTGGCGATGCTCCGCCGCCCTGAGGGCGCGACTGTGGCGCAAATCGCGGAGGCCACCGGCTGGGCGCAGCATACGGTGCGCGGGTTTTTCGCCGGGCTGAAAAAGCGTCAGGGCATCACGGTGGAGATCGCCGAGCGCATTCGCCAAGTCGGCCCGAACAAGCAGGGCGCGAAAGGCTCCTACACCGTCTACCGCGTAGCCGAATGAAGCTGCGCAGCCACAGCGGCATGAATGATTGCCAAGCCCAGGGATCATCGCGATCCCTGGCGCTTTATTGCCTTGGCTCACGCGAACCACAGCGCGAAGCGTCCGTCACGCAAGACGGAGAATGACGATGCGCATAGAAACTGAAACCCGCTGGATCCTGCTGGGCACCGATGGCCGGCACGTTTCCCTCGGCCGCGCCGAGCCAAGCGCGACAGAGATAGCGACCGCGAACGACGCCCTTGCCGCGCAGGGGCTTTCCGGATGGCTCGCGTGCATGCAGGGCGACTACTACAGCCGGGGGAAAGTGACGCTCGAACCCCTGCAGCGCATTGGCGCCCCGCATGAAGCCGACTGGCAAGCGGCCCTGACCGCATTCCACGCAGCGCGCCAGCGTGTCCAAAGAAACTACTGAGGCTGCCTTTTCGCAAGTTGCTCGCTGCGCCTCCACCGCGATTTTCCTCTTGCATCCCGGCTATCAAGTTTCCTACAGATGTTGCTCTTGGTGATGCTTCACATTGCTGTCGGGCCTGCCCTGCTAGTAGGCGTGTGCGGCGGTCGAGGGACGGCAGGCGTTCTTCGGCCCACCAAGCTTTCCCCTGAAGGAATTTTGGCGGCAGCTCGCCACCGTGGCTGAGCTGACCTCCACTCACCCGAGGCCGCGCACGGCCCCAGCCTCGCTTTTCCTCTTGCGCCCAGGATACCGAATTTCCTAAACTCGCAACGCTTGGTGATGCTTCACATTGCTGGCGGGCCTGCCCTGCTAGTAGGCGTGTGCGGCGGTCGAGGGACGGCAGGCGTTCTTCGGCTCACCAGGCCTTCCCGCTCCGCGCGATGATGGCGGGAGGTCGCCGCCATGGCTGAACTGACACCCTCCACCCGCGAAGCCGCGCGACGCCTTGGCGTCAGCGACACCACCATGCACAAGGCCGAACGCACGGGACGCATCGCGCGTGAGCCGGATGGCCAATGGGACATCGCCAAAACCCGCGCCAGATTGTTGGACACCGCAGACCCGCAGCGCTCCCCGCTTAGCGGGAGCGCGGCGGCCGAGGGTACGCCCTTCGCCCGCCTGAAGGTCGCGCAGCTTGCCCTGAAGGTCGAAGCGCAGCGCCTGGCGCTCGATGAAAGCAAGGGTCGGCTGCTCGATGTAGCGACCGCCAACGCGACGATTGATGAAATCGCCAGCACCATGCGCGACGCGCTGCTGAACTGGCCCGCGCGCGTGTCTGGCGTCATTGCCGCCGAACTCGGCGTCGAGCCCCATCTGCTGCAAACCATCCTGCAGCAGCACATCAACGAG